>CALCPC010000320.1 GCA_937900975.1 uncultured Paracoccaceae bacterium | reverse complement strand
GGCATCTGAGCCGTTTTATCGGCGCCTTCGCGCGCGGCAGTGGCGGCTGCGGCAAGACTGTCCGAAAGCGCCGTCAGCGCCGGCTCCAACGCATCGATCATGGTTCGGTCGCCGGGATTGGCGCCGCCGATCTGCTGCATTCGGGCAAGCCCCACGGACAGCGCCTCGCGCATCGGCATGCCCGACGACGCCGCGTCGCCCGCAGCCGCAAAGAAGATCGCCTAAAGAACGCCCGACGAGCCGCCCATCGTCTCGCTCAATTCCAACCCGATCGCGCGGTAAAGCTGCGTATGATCGCTAAGCGGCAGCCGGTCCATCGCCCCGATCAGCGCCCGCGCAGCCCCGGCAAGCGTGGAGCCCGTGTCGCCGTCGCCGGCCTGCGCGTCAAGCGCGTTGAGATCCGCTTCGCTTGCGATCAACGCCTCGCAACAGCGCACAAGAAACGCCTCGGTTTGCGGATGCGCCGAGGCCATGGGGCGGATCGGGCGAAGGCCGTCCGGCAAGTCGATCACATCCACCGGCGCGAGGTCCGACACCCCCGGCCAGGCCGGCAGCGCAACGGGCGCGCGCAGCGCTGCCAGCTCATCCGGCGTGACCGGCAGCACCGACACCGAAAACCCGCGCATTTCAAGCGAGGTCATCGTCGTCGCCGGGCCGATAATCGCGTGCAGACGCGCCGAGATTTCGGAGCGCGCCAGCTCGTAGGCCAGAACCTGCATCTCCAACACCGTCGCGCCGCCAAGATTGTTCAACAGCGCGACATGCGGCAAATCGGGGTCCAGCCGCGTCTTGAGCCGCGCCAAAACGGTCGCCATCGCAGCCTCGGCGCTTTCATAATCGACCTGGTGCGCCCCAGCCTCGCCGTGAATGCCGAGGCCAAGCTCTGCCTTGCCGGTCGGGATCCGCGCCTCCTTCGAGGCACCGGGCACCGTGCAGGTGTCAAGCGACATGCCGATGGTCGCGGCCTTCGCGATCACGGTCTCCGCCGCCTTGGTCACTGTGCCAAGATCCGCCCCCGCTTCGGCAAGCGCGCCCGCAATCTTGTGAACAAACAGCGTCCCCGCAACGCCGCGCGCCTGCGCCAAATCCGGCAGCGCGACGTCATCGTCCACAACCACAATCGAAACGTTCAGCCCGAAGGCCCGCGCGCGTTCGGCGGCGAGGCCAAAGTTCAACCGGTCGCCGGTATAGTTCTTGATCACCAGCAAACAGCCCGCGGGCCCCGTGACGGCCAGAATCGCCGCCAGAACCGCATCGACGGACGGCGAGGCGAAGACATCGCCCGACACCGCCGCGGTCAACATGCCCGGGCCGACAAAACCCGCATGCGCGGGCTCATGCCCCGCGCCGCCGCCCGAAACGACAGCCACCTTCGACTTGCTCCAATCCCGGCGCAGCACAACGCGGATATGCGGATAGCCGTCGAGCCGGGCCAGACGCCCGCCAGACGTTGCGATAAGCCCATCGACCGCTTCGGCGACTATGTCTTCTTTCTTGTTGATAAACTGCGTCATGCTGCGTCTCCCTTACGCCAGGCGCGCGCCGTCGGCGTCAAAATAGTATGGCTTCTCTGGCCGGATTTTTACGATGTCGCCGGCGGTCAGGCCGGTATGCGCATCCGTCACGGTGACGATGTCATGCGCGCGGTAGCTCAGGTGCAGCCGGGTCTGGTCGCCCAGACGCTCCACCCGTTTGACCAGGCTGTCGGCCCCCTCACCCTGCACGATCTGTTCGGGCCGCAGTCCGATGCTGGCCGCACCCGCGGGATGCGCGCCGAACACCGCCGCCGGCAGGATGTTGATCCGCGGCTGGCCGAGGCGGCTGGCGGCGTAAAGGCTGACGGGGTTCTCATAGATCTCACGCGGGCTGCCGAACTGCACCAGCCGACCTTGATCCAAAACGCCGATATGCGTGGCCATGGTCATGGCCTCGATCTGGTCGTGGGTGACATAAAGAAACGTGCCGCCGGTCTCAGCCTGGATCGCCTTCAACTCCACCCGCAAATCAGTGCGGAGTTTGGCGTCAAGCGAGCTGAGCGGCTCATCCATCAGATAAGCGACCGGGCGGCGCACCAACGCGCGGCCAATGGAAACGCGCTGCATCTCGCCACCCGACAGCGCCGTCGCCTTGTTGTCGAGCTTATGGGAGATTTGAAGCACCTCGGCAACCGCGGCGATCTTGGCCGCGATCTGGTCGGGCGGTGTTTTCAAGCGGGGTGATTTCAGCGGAAAGGCCAGGTTTTCGCGCACACTCATATGGGGGTAAAGCGAGTACTGCTGGAACACCATTGCCAGATTGCGCTCTGCCGGCGTGACACTTGCCATGGGTTGGCCGTCGATCAGAACCGTCCCGGCGTCGGGCGCATCAAGCCCCGAGACAAGGCGCAGGATCGTCGTCTTACCCGCGCCGGTCGGGCCCAAAAGGACGACGAACGCCCCATCCGGCACGCGCATCGACACCGCATCCAGCGCAAGCGTGTCGCCAAACCGCTTGGTCACACCATCAAGAACGATCTCAGCCATGCGACAGCACCTTTTCATTGGCCGCCGAGATCAAGGCCCGTCCGTTGGCCGCATCGAACACCGTCAGGGTCCGCGCATCGAAACGCAGGCCCACCGACGCGCCGACCGCGACCCGCTGTCCCGCGGGCACCCGCGCTTTCAGGGCGCCATGCGCCGTGCGCAGCGACACGATCTGGGTCGTGCCCATGTATTCGACGGCGACGACCTCACCCCGATAGGCCGCGTCAGGGTCCAGATGGATATGTTCGGGGCGCACGCCCAGGGTCAGCGCACCGGCGCGACCGTCGCGCGACATCGGGATTGCGATCTCGGCGTCGCCCAGGCGCAGGCTTGTTGCGCCGCGTCCCACCGTCCCCTCGAAATCGAGGAAATTCATCGCCGGCGCGCCGATAAACGCCGCCACGAACCGCGTCGCCGGCCAATCGTAAATGTCCTGCGGGGCGCCGAATTGCTCAACCACACCGTGGTTCATGACCACGATCTTGTCGCCCATCTGCATCGCCTCCAACTGATCGTGGGTCACATAAACGGTCGTCGCCCGCATCCGGTCGTGCAGCGCGCGCAACTCCTCTGCCATCCGTTCCCGAAACTCGGCGTCAAGCGCGCCAAGCGGCTCATCCATGAAGAACGCCTTGGGGTCGCGCACAATCGCCCGGCCAAGCGCGACGCGCTGCCGATCCCCGCCGGACAGGCCGCCGACGGGCCGATCCAGAATGTGGGTGATGCCCAAGATCTCGGCCACTTCGCCCACTTTCGCGCGCGCTTCGGCCCGGGACATGCCCTGGCTGAACAGCGGGTAGGAGATATTGCGGCGCACATTCATATGCGGGTAGAGCGCGAACATCTGGAAAACGAAGGCGATGTCCCGGGCGCGCGCGCGCTTTTGGCCGACTTCCTCTCCATCGATAAAGATCTGGCCCGATGTCGGCAGATCAAGCCCGGCCATCATTCGCAGCGTCGTGGTCTTGCCGCAGCCCGATGGCCCGAGCAGCATGAAGAATTCGCCGTCTTCGATCGTGAAGCTAGAGGAAGCGACGGCGGTGAAGCTGCCGAACTCCTTGCGGACATTCTGGATACGGATCTGTGCCATGGCCGTCAGTCCGGGAAATGGCTGACGACGACAAACATCACCGTGCCCAACAGCGTGACAAGGAACGAGTATGTGAAGGCCAGCAGCAAAAAGGGCTGCATCAGCATGACGACACCCAATGCAATCAATGTGGAGGCCACCGCCTCCCACGGGCCGCGGCGACCGCGGCGCAATCCTTGGAAAAAGTCCCTCATTTGCGCACCGCTCCGAATGTGATCCCGCGCAGAAGGTGTTTGCGCAGAAGAATGGTGAAGACCATCACGGGCACGAGAAAGATCGTGGCCCCCGCTGCGACAGCCGGCCAATCCTGGCCGCCGACGCCGATAATGGTCGGGATGAACGGCGGCGCCGTCTGCGCGTTGCCAGAGGTCAGCAGCACAGCGAACGCATATTCGTTCCAAGCAAAGATCAGGCAGAATATCGCGGTCGACGCGATGCCGGTCGCGGCCTGCGGCAGCACCACTTTGATGAAGGCCTGCAGGCGCGTGTAACCGTCGATCAGCGCCGCTTCTTCGTATTCCCGCGGAATTTCGTCGATAAACCCTTTCAAAAGCCACACTGAAAGCGACAGGTTCACCGCCGTGTAAAGCAGGATCATCCCGGCATGCGTATCGCTAAGCCCAAGGCCCCGGAACATCAGGAAGATCGGGATGGCCACGGCAATCGGCGGCATCATGCGGGTGGAGAGGATAAAGAACAAAAGATCGTCTTTAAGCGGGATTTTGTAGCGGCTGAACGCATAGGCGGCCAGCGTTCCAAGAAAGACCGACAGGAATGTCGAGCCAAAGCCGATGATGACGGAATTCAAGAACCGCTCTCCAAACCGCGAGGGTCCGACGATGATCGTGCCCCGCTCGGCGGCGATTTCGTCGTACCAGGTCTCTGGCGGGTTGGCGGCCAAGTCCTCGGCGCTGGCCCGTGTCCGGGTGGAGAAAAGATTGACATACCCTTCCAGCGTGACCGGGCTGACCAGCTCCGGCGGGTAAGCAATCGCGTCGTTCTGCGACTTGAAGCTGGTCGAAATGATCCAGACCAACGGCAAAATGGTGATCAGCGCATAGACCACGACCAAGGTGCCGGCGATCCATTTTTGCACGGGCGACGGCTCGGTGACCGAAAAGCTCATCTTAGCGCTCCTTCACCCGGTTCAGGGCTTTGACATAGATGGAGGCGAGGCCGAAGACGGTGACAAACAAGATCACCGCGTAAGCCGAGGCAAAACCGGTGCGCCACCGCTCAAACGCCTCGCGTTTGAGGTCGATCGCGGTCAGCGTCGTTGCGTTGCCCGGGCCCCCGCCGGTCAGTAGCACCACAAGATCGAACATCTTGAAGTTCTCGATCCCGCGAAACAGAACGGCCAGCATCAAAAACGGCAGCACCATCGGCACCGTCAGCGTCCAAAACTGCCGCCAATTCGACGCGCGGTCGCATTCCGCCGCCTCATAGATGCTGTCGGGGATGGAGCGCAGCCCAGCCAGACAAATCAGCATCACAAAGGGCGTCCACATCCAGGTGTCGACCAAAACGATGGCCCAGGGTGCCAGCGCAACATCGCCGATCATCGAAAAGCTGGTCGGATCGGCACCGGTCAGGAACGACACCGCATAGTTAAAAAGCCCGATCTGCGGCTGGTAGAGAAAGGTCCAAAAATTACCGACAACGGCAGGGCTTAGCATCATGGGCAAAACGATGATCGTGGTCCAAAGGTCGTTGCCGCGAAACTTGCGGTTGATCAGCCACGCCAGCGCAAAGCCCAAAAGCACCTGTAAAACCAGCGTCCAGACCAGGAAATGCGCCGTGGCCTGCATCGTGGCCCAAATGTCGGGATCGGTCAGGATGCGCTCATAATTCCGCGTGCCGACCCAGGAAACCTCAGCGTTTGGCCGGTTCACGCGGTAGTTCGTGAAGCTTAGCCAAACGGTCCAAACCAAGGGGAAGATGTTGACCGCAAGCAGCAAAAAGATGGTCGGCGCGACGAAGATCCAGGCAATCGCGCGATCCGACAGGCCGCGGCGCTGGGGGGCTGCGCGCAAGGGTTTTGAGGCCGCAAAGCGGTCGGGGGTCGTGTCGGACATGGCAACACCGCGGTTGTAACAATCGGGAATTCAGGCGCGCGGGCGGGGACGGGGCTCAGATCCCCGCCCCCCTACGGCGTTGAGACTAGCGAAGACCC
>CALCPC010000319.1 GCA_937900975.1 uncultured Paracoccaceae bacterium | reverse complement strand
GACCGCGATGGATCCGATCGACACCGCCGCGACCGACACGCAGGCCGTAAATATCGCGTTTCGCATGGTCTTGATGCCCGGCCATAGCGCCGAATACAAACGCCGCCATGATGAGATCTGGCCCGCGCTGCAAGCGCTTTTGCGCAAAGCGGGGATCCGGGACTATTCCATCCATCTCGATGAAGAGCACCACCTCCTTTTCGCTGTGCTTTGGCGGCAAAAGGATCATCGGACGGACACCCTGCCCGATCATGCCGTCATGCAGGACTGGTGGGCCCATATGGCCGACATCATGGAAACCGGGCCGGACAAAGCGCCCGTGGTCCCGCCGCTGACCACCGTTTTTCACATGGATTAAGCCATGCACCGAACGGTCGCCGTCCTCGATATCGGAAAGACCAGCGCCAAGGTCGCGGTTGTCGACTTGGCGACCATGACCGAAGGGGACGTGCTGACCACCCCCAACGACATCGTCGACGCCCCGCCCTATCCGCATTTCGACACCGAAGCGCTGTGGTCCTTTTTCCTAACAAGCCTGGCCGCGCTGAACCGGCAAAGCCCGCTGGAGGCCATCGTGGTCACGGCCCATGGCGCGTCGGGCGCGCTGCTTGACCGGGAGGGCGGGCTTGCCGCGCCGGTTCTCGATTACGATCATCCGGGGCCAGAGGCGGTGGGCGCGGCCTATGACGCCCTGCGCCCGCCCTTCGCCCTGACCGGGGCGCCGCGGCTTGCGGGCGGCCTGAACCTTGGCGCGCAGATCCACTGGCAAAAGTCTGTGCTGCCGGGGCTCGACGCGCGCCTCGCGACGCTGGTGACGTGGCCGCAATACTGGGCGATGCGGCTTAGCGGTGTCGCAACGACCGAGGTGACGTCGCTTGGCGCCCACACCGATCTTTGGGTGCCGGCGGCGCGCAGGTTCAGCCCCCTGGTCGCGGCACTTGGCCTTGACGGTCGGATCGCACCGCTCCGGCGGGCGTCGGATGTCCTGGGGCCGGTCTTGCCGACAGTCGCGGCGGCCGCCGGTCTTGGCGAAGAGGTTCGGGTGCATTGCGGGATCCACGATTCCAACGCCTCGCTCTATCCCCATCTTCTGTCGCGGAAGGCGCCTTTTTCGGTTGTCTCGACCGGGACCTGGGTGATCGTCTTCGCGGTCGGCAGCGGGGCAAAGCTTGACCCCGCGCGCGACACGCTTTTGAACGTCAACGCGTTCGGCGACCCGGTGCCGGCGGCACGGTTTCTCGGCGGGCGGGAATATGCCAGCCTCCTGGACGGCGCGCCCCCCCGGTGGTCGGAGGCCGACCGCAACGCCGTTCTTGCGGGGCCGATCCTGCATTTGCCCAGCATCGACACCCGCTCTGGCCCGTTTCCGGGCCGGGTCGCGCGGTGGGCGGGCAGCCCCGCGCCGCCGCCGCCGGGTGTCCGCGCGCTCGCCGGGGCCTATTATCTAGCGTTGATGACGGCAGAGTGTCTGGCGCTGACAGGCGCCGCCGGTCCGGTGATCGTGGAGGGGCCCTTCACCGCGAACGCGGCGTTTCTGGACATGCTGGCAACCGCGCTTGGCCGTCCCGTGACAAGCGCCGTAGGGCGCACCGGCACCAGCCTTGGCGCGGCGCTGCTTGCCGGTGGCACCCCGGGTGAGGCGGCGCCCGAAACCGTGTCACCCA
>CALCPC010000318.1 GCA_937900975.1 uncultured Paracoccaceae bacterium | reverse complement strand
CCTGCTGATCTTGAGACAGCGATTTCTGATCCAATGTGAACGGAAATTGCTCCAACCCGGCAGCACCCGACGGGCCGCCGTCCGGTCTGGATCGTGCGCGCAGCAATCGCGCGATGGGGCGCCGCTTGGACTAGCACAGGCCCCTTGGTGGTGCCGCCTCCGCCCCCCGGGATCGCACCCCGATGAAGGCGACCGGCGACGACAGTCTGTCAGTTTGTCAGGGGTGTCAGCCGGGCGTCCGTCAGGATCGCGGTCTGCATCGTTTCGGGATCGTGGACCAAGGTCAGCGTGCCGGTCACGGTGACCGCATCGAATTCGGTGATGTCGCGGATCGGTTCCGCCAAAGCGACCTCCAACACCGGCGCATAGCCGGAGCTGCCGCAAAACGGGCAATCTTCTGTGTTACGCACCAAAAGGATATGCGTTTGCATCGGTTCTGCCGTCACGGGCACGATGTATCCAGTGATCGCAAAGGGGCGGGTGGCCGCAGCGACCAGTTCGGGCGGAAACGTCTTTTCGACCAGCCAATCGCCCGCCTCCGTCTCACGCTCGGTCATACCGATTTGGTCCAAAAGCGCCCAGCCGGGGGCAAAGATCGTTGGCAGCGGGACCAGCGGCTGTTCCGCCTGCGCCTGCGGGGGCAGCGCCAGCCCGGCCAAGATCAGCGCGGCAAATCGATTTCGCAAACCCACCATCATCTTACCTTGTGGATTTTGCCGCCCCTGCGCAAGGCCGCAGCGCCGCGCCGGTCAAACCATCATCTCCTTGGTCGCGGTCAGCTTCAGATCCGGGTAATCCCGCTCGACCCGATCAATATCCCATTGCAAGCGCGTCATGTAGACCGGGTCGCCATCATGGTCGAGCGCCAGATGCCCTTTATTGGCCTTGGTGAACGCATCCACCTTATCCGCGGGCCCGGCCACCCAGCGGGCAGACGTGAATTGCGTCGGCTCAAACCGAACGGGAATGCCGTATTCAAGCGCGATCCGGCTGGCCAAAACCTCAAACTGTAGACCGCCGACGACGCCCACGATCCAGCCGGAGCCGATCACCGGCTTGAAAAGCTTGGAGGCGCCTTCTTCGGCAAATTGTGTCAGCGCTTTTTCAAGATGCTTGGCCTTCATCGGGTCGGTCGCGCGCACCGATTGCAAAAGCTCGGGCGCGAAGGATGGGATCCCTGCAAACCGCAAGCTCTCACCCTCCGTCAGCGCGTCGCCAATGCGCAACTGGCCGTGGTTTGGGATCCCGATGATGTCGCCGGCCCAAGCATCCTCTGCCAGCTCCCGATCATTGGCCAGAAACAGCACGGGGTTCGAGATCGCCATCGGCTTTTTCGACCGCACATGCGTCAGCTTCATTCCCCGCTTGAAATGCCCAGCGCACAGCCGGACAAACGCCACGCGGTCGCGGTGCTTGGGGTCCATATTGGCCTGAACTTTAAAAACAAAGCCCGAAACCTTGGTTTCTTCGGGCGCGACCTGACGCGCGTCTGCCGGGCGGACCTGCGGCGGCGGGCCATAATCGCCGATCCCGTCCATCAACTCCTGCACACCGAAAGAGTTGATGGCAGAGCCGAACCAGATCGGCGTCATCGTGCCATCCAAAAACGCCTGGCGGTCGAAGGCGGGCAGAAGTTCGCGCGCCATTTCAACGTCTTCGCGCAGTTTCTCAAGCAAGTGCGGCGGCACGTGGTCGGCGATCTTCGGATCGTCGAGACCCGCGATCTGAATGCTCTCGGCCTTTTTGTTGCGGTCGGCGCGGTCCATCAGCTCCAACCGGTCCCGCAGCATGTCATACGCGCCGAGAAACTCCCGCCCCATGCCGATGGGCCAGGAGGCGGGGGTTACGTCGATGGCCAGATTCTCTTGGATCTCGTCGATGATCTCGAACGTGTCGCGGCTTTCGCGGTCCATTTTGTTGCAAAAGGTCAGGATCGGCAGATCGCGCAGCCGGCACACTTCGAACAGCTTTTGCGTCTGACTTTCGACCCCCTTCGCACCGTCGATCACCATGATGGCCGCGTCGACCGCCGTGAGCGTTCGATAGGTGTCCTCAGAAAAGTCCGAGTGGCCGGGCGTGTCGACCAGATTGAACCAATAGTCGCGGAATTCGAACGACATCGCCGAGGCGCTGACCGCAATGCC
>CALCPC010000317.1 GCA_937900975.1 uncultured Paracoccaceae bacterium | reverse complement strand
ATACCGCGCATACCACGGGGTCCAGCAGCTAGGGTCTGATTTGACGCGTTTTTTCCACCTCGGGGCGCGCTTTGCCCATACAGTGGTTAGGCGTTGGTGTCGGTGGGCGGCGGATAGAGGTGGCGGTAATGGTCCGAAATGTCGCCTGCGCGGGTGAACCAGATCCGGTCGCCGCCGTGCATCAGAATGTGGCGGAGCGCCCGTTCGAGATGTTTGAGACGGTGCGGGTGGCCCATCAGGTATCCATGAAGCGCGATGCCGAGCACGAGCGGGCGGTGCGGGCTTTCGGCCAGCATCACGTCGAATGCGTCGATGATCATGTCGGCGAACTCCGACCCCTCACGCTTACGGGCGACGATCTGGGGGATGTCGTTGAGCTCTTGGGGGTAGGGGACCGAGAGGATCGGGCCGGCCTCGGTGCGCATCCAGACGGGTTGCTCATCATGGCACCAATCGAGAAGATACTCATAGCCCGCGGCGGCCAACAGGTCGGGCGTCGCGTGGCTTTGGCTGATCCAGGGGCCGAGCCAGCCTTTTGGGGGGCGCTTTTCGGCTTCGGTCAGCGTTTTTGTCGCCTCTGCGATCAAGCGCGCCTCCTCCCTGCGGTCAAGCGTGCCTTGACGTTCCGCATTGGTGCGACCGTGGCCCGCGATCTCATCGCCGCGCGCGCGAAAACTTTCGATAAGGCCGGGGGCCTCTCGATAAAGCGCGCTGTTGGCAAGGACGGTGACAGGCAGGTCGAGCCGGTCGAAAAGGGCGCGCATCCGCGGCGCGCCCACCCGGTTGCCGTAGTCGCGCCAGGCATAGTTGAGGATATCGGGCTCGGGGCCGCCCGGCGCGAGGGCCGCGCCGAGGCCAGAGCCGAACGCAAAGCATTCGAGGTTCATGCCAAGATAGACCGCCAGCCGCCGTCCCCCTGGCCAGGTGAAATCGGGGCGGTCGGTGATCGGGCTGTAGGGATAACGGTTATGGTGGGGCAGCATGGTTCGGCCTTTCCGCGGGTCGTGTCGGGCATGCGTGACGCGGGCATTGTGTTTTGGCGGGGTCAGAAAACCGGCGGCTCCCCGCCCCGGGCGTGGGCGC
>CALCPC010000316.1 GCA_937900975.1 uncultured Paracoccaceae bacterium | reverse complement strand
GCCGTTCACGTCACAGGGCAGTGCAACGTCAAGCCCCGGCGCGCCGGGGGCCCCCCCCCCTTGTGGGGCGGCCCCCCCCTTGGCCGGTCCCCCCGCCGCGCCGGCATCGGGCGTTTCTGTCGCGTCCGCCCCCTGCGTTTCCGCGGGCGCACCGTCACCGATTGGCGCCGCGTCCCGCTCCACCGTTAGGGTGCTGGAAGGATCGGCCTTGGCTTCGTGCCCCGCACCACCGCCCCGCGCGGCGGGGTCGGTCTTTGCCCCCGCCGTCTCCGCATCCGGCCGCTTTTGAGGTGGCTTCTCCGACTTCGCCCGCTCTCCTTTTTCTGCGTCATAGCCCATGCCCTGCATCAGGTCGGCAAATTGATCGAGCGTGAGGCCCGTGATCGACAACATGTCGGGCGTCGCCTCGAACCCTTTGCGCGTGTCCTGGGCGCGGATCAGATCGGCCAAACGCTCCAACATATCGATACGGATGGCCCGCGCGCCCGACAGGCGATAACCCGCGCGGCTGTAATAACCGCCGGGCGCGCCAAGGACGGCCGGCACTGTGACAAGACCGGGCGGCGGCGCTGACGGAAACTCGTCCAAACCCGACGCCAATCCCCAAAGGACGAGCCGCAGACGCGTCGGCGCGGGCTTCAGCATCAAGGGCTGGAACAGCGTGAACTGGCCGAAACGGACGCTGTGCTTGCGCAAAAGCGCGCGGCTTTCCTGCTCTAACGCTTTGACATCCGCCGCAACCTCGGACCGCGGCAAAACTCCCATCCCCTCAACCAAGCGAAAGGCGAGGCCCCGCGCCATGCCGGTCAGCGCCGCGTCATCGCGCAGCGCCAAGAGCGGCTCAAACAAGGCGGCAATCCGCCGATCGATCCAGTGTTGAAGCCTGCGGCGTACTTTTTCAGCGACATCCGCCCCGGCCTCGTCATCGACAAAAGCCCGCACGTGCGGCGACAGCGCCTGTTGCTCTCTCGGCCTTCTCTCTTCCTCCGTTTCTTCCCTCCTCCCCCTCCTTTGTTTTCCAACTGGCCAACTGCATACTCCCCCCACATCAAGCCGCCCTGTTCGGTCACATCGATTTCGGTATCGGGCGCGTTGTAAATCTTGTCCGAGCGCAGGTTGAACGCAGGCTGCAGCGCCGCGACCCCCGCTGCGCGCAGCGTTTTCGCCTCAACCGGGTCGGCCGAAGGATCGAGCTGAAAGCGAAACCCTTCCAACCGGCCGATATATTGGTCTTCGATGTGAACCTCGCCCTTTTCGTTGACGTCCGCCACCAAGCTCTCCCTTTGCTTCAACCGGCGCATCAGCACACTTGTGCGCCGGTCGACAAATCGCTGCGTGAGACAGGTGTGCAGCGCATCCGACAGGCGGTCTTCTACAGCACGGGTTTCCGCGCGCCAATGGGTAGTATCTCGCACCCAGTTCGGACGTTGCGCGACATACGTCCACGTGCGGATAAAGGCCAGCCGGCGCGACAGCGTGTCGATATCGCCCGTCGTCTTGTCGATCCGCTGGATTTGCCGCGCCAACCAATCTGCGGGGATGTGGCCGGTCTCGTGCAGAAACTCAAAAATGCGCTGGCACAGCGTCGCATGCTCGGCCACCGCCAGTTTGCGAAAATCGGGGATCTGGCAAACATCCCAAAGCAGCCGCACATCCGGCCCACCCCGCACCCGGTCGCGGATCGCCGGCAGATCCCACAGCGTCTTTAGCGTCGCCAGATCGTCGGCCTCCCGCCCCCGCACCAACCCTTCCCCCGGCGCCGGCGCTTCCAGGGCCGCGATCAAACGGTCGGGCGTGCCGAACTCCAGATCCGCGTTGCGCCACTGCAGCTTCTGGATCGGCGTGAACCGGTGCGCCTCGATCGCTGCGACGACCTCAGGCTCCAGCGCCGGCGCCTCACCGGTGACGCCGAACGTCCCATCGTCGGTGTAGCGCCCGGCGCGGCCCGCGATTTGCGCCAGTTCGTTCGGGGCGAGGTGACGGTGGCGGCGCCCGTCGAACTTGGCAAGACCGGAGAAAGCGACGTGCCGGATATCGAGGTTCAGCCCCATGCCGATGGCGTCTGTTGCGACAAGATGGTCGACATCGCCGTTTTGGTAGAGCGCGACCTGTGCGTTCCGTGTCCGCGGGCTCAACGCGCCCATCACGACCGCAGCGCCCCCTTTCTGGCGACGCACAAGTTCCGCGATTGCATAGACATTGTCGACCGAGAACCCCACGATGGCAGAGCGGGGCGGCATCCGGCTGAGCTTTTTCGCGCCGGCATATGTCAGCTTCGAAAACCGCTCGCGGCGTTGAAACGTCACGCCGGGGATCAGGCTGGCAATCCGCCCACGCATCGTCTCAGAGCCAAGGAACAGCGTCTCATGCCAGCCGCGCGCATGCAAAAGCCGGTCGGTAAAGATGTAGCCCCGGTCGGGATCGGCGCAAAGCTGGATCTCATCGACAGCCAGGAAATCGGCGCCGAAATCGACTGGCATCGCCTCAACCGTACAGACCCAATAGGCCGCACGCGCGGGCACGATCCGCTCTTCCCCGGTCACCAAGGCGACGACCGACGGACCGCGCAACGCCACGACACGGTCAAAAACTTCGCGCGCCAAAAGGCGCAGCGGCAGGCCGATCACGCCGGTTTTGTGGCCCAGCATCCGCTCGATCGCGTAGTGGGTCTTGCCGGTGTTGGTTGGTCCCAGAACCGCGGTCACGCGGGTCTCGCGCTGGTGCATGGGCGCGCTTTCGATGGGGTTGGTGCGGGCTAAAGCGTGGAGGTGCCGGAAAGACGGCGCAGCCTGTCGCGCGTTTCGGTTACGTTTTCGCTGTTCGGATTTAGACGATGCGCTTCCTCAATCGCGCGCAGCGCCAGACTGTAATCGCCCAAATCCTCATAAATCACGCCAAGCCCGGTGAAGGCGCCGAAATGATCGGGGTTAAGCGAAAGGGCCCGCAACAGATCGTCGACCGCCAGCCCGTATTCTTGCATCCCAAACCAGACTTGCGCGCGCGACGCCCAGCCCTCGGCAAACTCTGGCGCATGGTCGGTCAGGGCGGTCAGATGCTCGGCGGCCAGGACATAATCCTCGGCCTCCAGCGCCTCACGTCCCCGCTCCAACAAAAGATCCGCCGTGTCGGAGCCCGATTGCGACCAAAGCCGGACGATGCGCTGCTCCACCGCCTCGGCCGTTGCAGCGCCTGGGATCGCAAGCTCTGCCAGCAAATCTTGGATCTGCACGGCGCGCTCAGCCTCCGCCGTCAGGGACTGCGCCCCCGCGCCGCCGGCGAGAACCAGCAGGATTGCCGTTGCGGAAAGGGTTTTCATAACCATCATGTCTATTAGACTAACACCAGAGTTGAGGAAATCGAGGGGCGCCGCGCCTCTTTTTGGAGACAGTTGGGATGAGCGACATCATCGATCAAGCCGTTGCAGCGCTAAGCGACAAACTTGCCGACAATGGGTTCGACGGCAGCGCGCTGTTCGTGATCGAGGGCGAGGGCGCCGTGCGTATCGAAGGCGAGACCGCCGAAGCCAGCGACGCGGAGGCCGATGTGACCATGACGGCAGAGGCCGCCACGTTTCGCGGCATTCTGGATGGGGAGGTCAGCCCCACAGCCGCCTTTATGGG
>CALCPC010000315.1 GCA_937900975.1 uncultured Paracoccaceae bacterium | reverse complement strand
GGCGACGCGGATGTTGGGCAGCTTGGCTTCGGGGTCGACCCGTGTCTGGCCCCGGGTGTCCGATTGGCCAAGGTCGACGGTGATGCCCAAAGGCTCAAACACAAAAAGCTGGGGGTCGAGAAACGCCGCGGCGGCCACTGGATCGTAAAGCGCCATCGACGCGCGGCCACGGGTCAGCGCAATGTCGAGATAGCCGCCAAGAAGATCCGCCAAAAGCCCGGCATTCGGCCCCGGCGCGGCGCGCAGAGCGGCGACGTCGGCCTCCGTCACCGCCACGCCGCGACAGATATCGAGATCGATCATGGTCAGCGGCACCGCGCGCGCAAGCAGGATGGCCAGCGCCTCAGGGTCCGCGAAGGCGTTGAACTCCGCCGCTTTGGTATGGTTGCCGGCGCCGCGGGCACCGCCCATCCAGACAACCTCCGCAATGCGGGGCAAAAGATGCGGGTGCGCCAGCGCGAGGGCGGCAAGATTGGTCAGCGGGCCAAGCGCAAGGATCCGCGCCCCGTCGCGTTGGCCAAGCCAATCCGCAAGCGCGCCGACCGCGTTCCCGTCCGCGGGCGCGGCCCAAGGCAGCGTTGCACCGCGCGTCGGCATCCCGGCGGCGCCGAGAATGCGGGTCGCGGTTTCAAGATGGCCGAGAACCCCGCGCGCGGCGCCCACATAAAGCGGCGCCTTAAGGCCGAAGGCCAGTGCAGCGCCGCCGGCATTGTGGCGCACTTGGTCGATCTCGGCGCAACCGAAGACCAGCGAAATCCCGTCGATGGGATGCCGGTCATTGACCATCAAAATGGCGAAAAGGTCATCGACGCCAAGATCGCTGTCGATCCAAACCCCCATCAGTCGACCCGCGCAAGGAGGACGGCCCGGCTTTCCGGCAGAGCGAACGCGAGCTCGGTTCCCGGCGCTAGCACCGGCGCCTCGGCCGGCGCGTCGGCTTTGATCGGACCAAGCGCGCTGTCGAGCACATAGTCGCGGCGCGCGCCGGCGAAAGAGACGCCGCGGATGTGGCCCTGATAGGGGCCAGAGCCAAGGACGACAGCGCTGGGCCGCCAGGCGCGCGCACCGGTGCCATCCGGGGCCGGCAGGATAATCTCAAAGCCCACGAAATCGGCGACGAAGCCCGACACCGGCGCCTTATAGATCTCTTCGGGCGTGCCGATCTGCTCTACCTGTCCCGCGCGCATGACAACGATCCGATCCGACAGGGCCAACGCCTCTGCCTGATCGTGGGTGACGAAAATCATGGTGACGCCGGTCTCGCGCTGGACGCGCTGCAGCTCTGTCCGCATTTCAAGCCGGAGGCGGGCGTCGAGGTTGGAAAGCGGCTCGTCCAACAACAGCACATCGGGCGCCATCACCAGGCTGCGGGCGAGGGCCACGCGCTGTTGCTGCCCGCCCGACAGCGCCGCAGGGCGGCGGTCGGCGAATGCCTCCAGCCCAACCGTGCGCAACCCCGCCGCGACCCGCGCCGCAAGATCCGGGGTTCGGCGCAGGCGCAGGCCGAAGGCCACGTTTTCATAGACGCTGAGATGCGGAAAAAGCGCGTAAGATTGGAAGACAAGGCCGACATTGCGCCGGCTGGGCGGCCGATGCGTCACGTCCTGCCCATCGATCACGATCCGTCCCGCGCGCGGCGACAAAAGCCCTGCAATGGCGCGCATCGTCGTCGATTTGCCGCAGCCCGACGGCCCAAGCAGCGTCACAAGCTCCCCCCTCCCGACACGCAGGCTAAGATCGGGGACGGCGACAGTCTCGCCATAAGCGAGCGTCAGATTTTCAAGCACCAGCGCGTCAGACATAGCGGGAAAAGCCGAGGAATTTTTCGGCGGCAAAGACAATGGCGATGGAGAGGAAGGCGAGCAGCGCCGAAAGCGCGGCGACCGAAGGATCGTAGGTTATTTCCATATACGCGATCATGTCGATGGGCAGCGTACGCACGCCCGGGCCAGAGAGAAAGAGCGACACAGGCACCTGGTTGAAGGATGTGACAAAGCCAAGGATAAACGCCGCAAGGATCCCGCCCCGGATGTTGGGCAAGACAACCCGGAAAAACGCGCCCGCGCGGGAGCAGCCGAGCAGGACCGCGGCTTCCTCGATATCTGCGCGCAGATTGTCAAGCGAGGCGGAGACGACGCGCACGGCATAGGGCAGGACGAGGGCCGTGTGCGCGAGAAAAAGCGCCGCAGAGACTGTGAGACCCGTCGGGATCACGAGATAGCGCAAGAGGGCGAGGCCGACGATGATCCCCGGCACGATGATGGGGGCCGAGACGACAAGGCGCACGGTTTCGGCCCCGGGCACAGCGTAGCGGTGGAGCGCGTAGGCCGCAGGGACGCCAAGAAGCAGGGCCGCCAGCGTTCCGAAGACGGCCAGAAACATCGACATCCAAAAGCTTGCACGGAAACTTTCGACTTCGAACACTTTAAACACCCAACGCAGGCTGAGCCCCTGGGGTGGGAAGGCGAGGCTTTCGCCGGCAGAGAGGGCCGCGGCGATGATGATGAAAAAGGGGCCGATCAGGAAGGCGAGCGTCAGGCCGAGAATGGTCCAGGCAAGGAGCGGTTGGCGGAGATGGGCGCCCCCCCGCGGAGGGCTCCCACCCGCCCACCCCGCCCTCCGCGGGGGG
>CALCPC010000314.1 GCA_937900975.1 uncultured Paracoccaceae bacterium | reverse complement strand
CGGCCGGAACATGGAAGCCAGCGCGCGGCAGAGCCGTCCCAACCCCTCCACGCTGCGCAGGGGCGAGACGCTGATGTCGTCGGGACACCAGCAGAAAAGCCCCGCGGCAAAGCCCCAAAAGGCCGGTGCGGTTGCGCATGGCCGGTGGGGCGCGAAAGACACGGGGCTTGCGCAGCGGCGGTGCGGTCGGGGTCATGGCCCCCTTTCCCAGTCTATGATCGGGTGCGGAGCTTTTCCGAGCCGCCGTTGACCGCGGCCACGGTCACGCGGAGGATGATGAAAAGCGCTGGGGGATCAGTGTTTTCCCAAAGGCTCATCGCCTCCCGCAACGCCTGCCCCAGCCCGCGCGCGCCGACACCGCGGATGATGGGGGCGGACGTCGATCTCAACACGCAGGCGCGTGTGGCGAATGATTTTGGGAAACGCCCGGGCCATCACGCCGGCGCCGCTCCGATCAAACCGTTTGCCGCCTGACGCTTGCCCCCCGGGGCCGCTTAGCGATGTGTTCATCGGCGCCAGAACAAAGCTTCCTGAATGCGCCGGCGGTGTGAAGCCCGGTGGCTGGAACGCCGGAAGGCGGCCTGACGGAGCAACAGAAGACAAAGATGAGAGGCCACGAACTTTGCCCCCCTGTTCGCGATCTCAAGATGCCGGGGGCCGATCCACGGAACCACAGTGTTGCGGGCCGGAGTGTCAAAGGCGGCGAAAGACAGCGAAACGCCCCCGCCGACGCCAAAACTCGTCGCAATCAAGGCGATCGGATTGGTCTGGACCCAAAACCGGCCCCAGCCCCGCCGGCGCAAGATCCATTCCGCGAAATCGCCGCCGCGCGTGTCCCATTGGAGGGCCGGGACCGTCTGTTCGACGTCTTCGCTCAGACGCAGCAAACCGGCAGGGATGATCCAGCGCCATCCCTGGGCGCCATTGGGCATCGCGAGCGGTGTCGCCGAGAAGTTGGCAAAATGCGCGGTCTGCGCGCCGCGGCCCTTGGCAGATCGCCCTGCCGGGCTCCGATTGGGTCCGGCTGCGTTCGAACGGCAGGGCGGAACCTTGAGTTGCTCGGCGCAAGCCTTGCCCGGCAGGCAGTTTTGCCACGCAAAATTTGCCGACAGGGGACAATGGCGATTTGGATGTCCTCGACCCCGCGATTGCACAGGCTGTTCAGCAATCCTAGTCCAGAACTTGGCGCCCATATTGACCTGGAGCGACGGGCCGGAAACGTCATGTGTCCCGAGGATTACCCGGCCCGGCGAGGGCACAGCAAATGGCTCAGGAGGGCCTCGCGCATTTTTTGCGCAGTCGACGACATGGCAGCCAGTCCGGTGAAGCGCGGCAAGCGCCCCCCCGATGGCCAACCGCGCGGCGAGCTTTAAAATGCTTGTCCGAACCGCCCGTGCGCTGGACTGCAAAGAGTGAAGGCAGTCATTGTCTGCCCGGACCCGGCAAAAGGGCTAAACGCGCGCCCTTCCACCATTGGTCGCACGATCCTTGGCAAAGCGCTCGGAACCCGCCAACGCGGGCCAACCGCGCCGCGAGGGCCACTGGGCGGTTGCCTGGCCACCCTGCCCGTGGCATGGGTCGCACCGAACGCCTTGCCAGAAGGACCGCAGCCCATGAAACGCTCTCGCATAAATGCCATCATGGCCGAGGCTGATGAGATGATCCGGCGCTACGGCTTTACGCTCCCGCCCTTCGCGTATTGGACGCCGGAAACGTTTGCCGAACGCGCGGGCGCGGCCGACCATATCATTTCGGCGCGCTGTGGTTGGGACATCACGGATTTCGGCGCGGGGCGGTTCGGCGAAATGGGTCTATTCCTTTTCACCTTGCGCAACGGTCTTCTCAGCGATCTTCAGGGCGGGCGCGGCATGTGTTACGCGGAAAAGCTGCTAATCTCACGCCAAGACCAACTGTCGCCGATGCACA
>CALCPC010000313.1 GCA_937900975.1 uncultured Paracoccaceae bacterium | reverse complement strand
CCGCTGACGCGGCGGGTGTTCGTGACGATGGACACGGTGACCCCGTCGACCGGGACAGTGTCCAGCGTGTAGTCCCGGAACCGAACGATGTAGGACGCGCCCCGGTCCACCAATCCATTATGCGACAGCCGCCGCGAGGCGCAGGTCGGATCGGCGCCCTTGCAATCCACGCCCCAGCCATGGGCCTGCGCCAGGTTGACGTCTGGGAACGGCCGGCTTTCCATCAGATCGATCACATCAGCCGGCAGCACGTCGGCATGGTTGGGCAAGCCGTCGGTCGCGCCCAGCACCCGCGCCAGATCGATGGCGGTTGCGCGCAGCGCGCCGGCGCCGGCCCCCGCCTCGTCAGAGGCTGCGCGCATCGTCGTCTCGACCTGACCGCCGCCGGTCTTGTGCTCCGCCGAGTCTTCAAAGACCGAAACATCCAGCCCGCCCGATGTGATTGCCCCGGCCGCGGCAGGCTCAAAAATATGCTCATGCAAATAGTCGAACCAATCCTGCCCCGAGATTTCCGACAGCACATGCGCCGACAGCCCCAAGCCATGGTTGGAGTAGGACCATCGCACGCCGGGCTTGGACAGCAACGGCCGCGTGCTCAGCACGTAGAGGTTCGAGATTTTATAGCCCGGCGGCACGCCCGGCGTGATGTCGCTGGCATATTTGATGACCGCCCGGTCGCGATTGCCGCTGTTTGACAGACCCGCCGTATGGCTGACCAGATGCCTTAGGCGGATCTCGTGATAGGCATCGATCCATTGTCGCCGCGACCCGGGCTTGGCCGGGCGCTCTCCATCACTTAGCCCCGCGACGCGGCCAAGGTCACGTGCGTTGCCCTTGCTGACCTTGTTGTCGCTATACCACGCCACCTGCACATCATTGGCGGACCGCGCGACGCCGGTCAGGTCATAGCGTCGGTTCTGGTTGCCCGGCACCACCAAAGGCTCCTCGAACCGGTTTTGCAGATTGTCGGGCCTGTCGCCCGATGTGACGAACCCGTCGCTGTAATAGGCGTAGAAAATCTCGCGCTCGGTATCGGCCGCAATGCCCAGGATCGTGTCTTTGCGCCGCGACTTGAACCCGCCTTCCGCGTCAGCCGCCTGCACATGGTCAAAGGCCGCGAGGTCAGCGCGGGTGCCGATGGCGTGACTGCCATCGGCATACCAGGAGTAGACACGGTTGTCCGGTCCACCCCGCGCGATCCCGACCACGGTGTTGGCGCTCTGCTTGGGGGGGAAACTGAAGGGCTTCGGGGCCGCGTGTTTGTCCAAATCGGCGCTTGTGCCCACACTGAACGTGCCGTCGGAATACCACGCGGTGACCTGATTGTTGCTGCCGATGGCGAGGTCGAGAACGGGCTTCTGGGTGCGGACGCCCTGCCGGATCGCGTCAAGATAGTCGGGGTCCGACAGGATGCCTTGTCCACCATAGACCCGGGACGACAGCGACAGGGTCGGATGCGCGTCAAGCGCGTGCATCAGCCCCATGGTGACAAACACTTTGGTCGAACTTCCGATGGGCGCGCGGTGATGGTTCTCCATCGGCGCTTTCGTCTCCCAGTTCGAAAACCCAAACGCCCCAGAGTAAACCAACCGGCCATCCCGGGTCGCGGCAAGTGTCATGCCGACCAGGCTCTGATCTATCGCGGTGTCGCGGATCAACGTGTTGATTTGCGGGACCAATGCCGGGAGCCCGACGCCGGCCGTTTGCGGCGCCAAGACTGTGTTCCAAATCCCCAGACCGCCAGAGTTGCTGGCCAAACCATCCACCTGGCCGAGCGCTGTCGGATCGGTCTGCAGCTCTCCGATAAATGTGCTGAACTCTGTGTTCTGCGCCATAGCGCTGTTGCAGAAAGCCCCAGCCAGACTGATCGCAAGACATAGGCGACGCATCCTTATATCTCCTCTCTTATGGGCGGTGTCTTTCCTCAGGGCCACCGGATCAGGTCCGCCACGTGACCCCGGGCGGAAGCTTTTGGCGGTCAAGCCGTTCTATCCGCGCCTGGTCGAAGGTGCGCCGAAGACGCCGAACCTGTCCGCGATCCGCAAATCCGTAGTCGATTGTCGCGCCATCTGGCGGCGCGACGTCAAAATAAGCGGCGACACCTTTGCCGTTTGGGCCAGGCGCAACCCAGATTGCGGCGCGGTCCCCGATGCGGACAAAGGGCGCTAGCGCCCGCGCCTCAAAAACGATCCCGGGCAGCAGGACCCGGGTCAGAACCCGCATCGCGCCATCGATCTGTCGGACCACCTCGCGCGCCTCCCACAAAAGATCTTCGATTGCCGAAGGCCCGGTTGGCAGGCCGGGCAGCGCGGACCCGTTTGTCGTAAGCTCGCTCGTGAAGTCCTGAACCCCGGGCGAGACGACGCCGCCCGGGGGCAGCGCAGTGTCGGCAAAGGCCACAGTGTCCAAAACGATCTCACCGCTTGCGACCTCGGCGAACCGAAACGCCACTTCGACCACTGCGCCAAGATTGACCGTCGGCATCCCGTCGATGTCGATGGTAAAGGCGGTAAGCGGCAGACGGATCGTGCGCATCGCGGATTTGGCGATGTTGATCTGGTCGGGCGGGTTGTCGGTGCGCGGGACTGGCGCTGGGATCTCTGCAAAGGCGCCGACGCGCACCTGCCGCGTTGCCCCGCCCTGATCGCGCAGACCGACGTAGAAATCCTGCGCACCGCCCGGGTTGGCATCCGTATCCACAACCTGCCCCACCCGGAAAGACACATATCCGAAATCCTCCACATCCAGCGGCCCGGGTAGCGAGAACACCAGCCGGTCGCCCGTGCCGTTCCACCTCAACCGAAACGCGCCGGTTTCATGGGGGGAGTTGGGGTCGATCTGGTGCAGCCAGTCTTCAGTTGGGTCCGCGGGCAAGGTGCCGTCGTCGGTGACGGTCCCGCCGTTGGTGCTGGTCTGCCAGCCATCCGCACCGGGGTTGCCGATCATGGCGTCGACGATGTCTTCGTCCAGCCCCCGATACTGTATGCACAAGGTCATATCGCCCTCGTTCGCCGCCTGAACCGAGGCCGGGATCCAATCCCCCTTCACGACGCCTTCTTAACCCGCTTCTCCTAGCACTTGGTATCGCTGTAACGCGGGGTTATAGGCCTGCGCATCTATTCGATGCGCGGCCTCATCGATCGTGCTCTGCACATCGGTCCCATAAAGACTGGTCGAATCGACTGTCCCCCAAACGGTATTGAACGGCCCATGCAGGGCGTTGTGGACGAACACCATCGTTTTCGGCGCGCCATAAGCCCGGTCATACAGCGAAAAACCCGTTTGGCGGGTGACGTCGCCCCGATCGCTGCCAACCACATCGCCATCATGGGAGCCATAGAGAACCATGAACGGCCGCGCGGCAGCCTCGCCCAGGATCTTGCGGCCATAATTGTCGGTCGGCGCGATTGCGATAACCGCGGCAATCGTGTGGTCGATGGCGGGGTTAAGCGACAGTTGAGCGACTTGGACCGCCGCTTCTCCACCGCGGCTGTGGCCCGCCACGACCACCCGATCCTCGACCCGCGCTCCGAACATGGCCTTGATCCGGTCGAGGTTGTGAAAAACGATATCGGCCCGCGCGCGCGCATCGGTGGCCAGGCCCGAGACGATGCTGACGGCGACAAAGCCCTGTTTCGCGGCGGCTTCCAGCAAATAGGTGTAGCCAAGATAGCTTTCCTGACTGTTGTTCGCCCCGTGAACGATCACAAAAATCGGATAGGCGTCCTGTGCGGTCGAGATCTGGTCGGCCTCGGTCGCGCCATCCACATCTGCCGGGAAATAGACAATGCCCTGAACCGGCATGGTTACTTCTACCAGTTGCTCCGCTTCGCCGGCGTAGACATCGTAGGCAATCGCCTCGTCCAACACAGTTTCCGTCCCGTCCTCATAGGAAAAAACGCCGCAATACTCGAAATCGGCAACATCAAGGGGATCGGGGACAACGCGGATGCCCCCGCTAGAGTAACCGTCGATAAAGTCGGTGCTTTGGTCGAAGACCGGATCGCCTGTGGTGCCCGACAAAACGGGCTTGGCGATCACCTCATAGCGGCCCGGCTGCACATCCGACCAAAGCAGATGCCAACCGGCGCCGCCGGACCGTCCCAAAACGCGGGGCGCGGCGCCATTGCCGCCCAGATGCGTCAGGCTTTTGTCCGCGCGCCAGGTTGCAGCACTTTTCCGATCGATCAGGAACAAATCGTAGGCTGTCACAGCGGTCTTTGCCGGCACTTGATCGCCCGACACCCAGATGTCATCGCCCGGGCAAAAGACGCGCGTTGGGCGGACCTGTCCCGATTGTCGTCCAGCAAGCGAGACCAAGCGCAGCCCGCCATTGCGCACGACAGAGGGTTCCGCCAGCACCGTCAACCCAGGCATCGACCGATAGGTCACAACATCCTCCGCCCGCACGACGGCCAGCTCGTCGTCTTCCAACCCATAAGTCAAAGGCCGCACAAGGATGTCGTAAGCGCCGGGGGGCATGGTCCGTGGCGCATTGATGGCGGTGCGGAATGCGCCATCGGCTCCGGCGCACAGATCCGCACGCAACACTTCGCTAAACCGGTCGCCGGGCCGCCAGCGGTCCCGCCCCTTGATCAGAAAGACCCTCAGCGCGCTGGATGGCTGAAAATTCTGACCCTCAACGATCACTTCAGACCCAGGTTGGACCGCGCCCTGCGGCGTCCCGTCTTTGCCCATCGCCACGATGATCGGCCGTGTCGATCCGCGTGCGATCTTGATCTTGGCGTGCCCCACCCGCGTGCCCTTGTGCGAAATCCTAAGCTCTAGCGTCCTGCCGCCCCATTGGGCGGCGGCCGGCAGCGGCCCGACCGCAGCGCCGCTGCGGGGATCGGTAATGCCGACCAGCGGCCACAAAAGCGCGTCGCCAATCCGCCCGAAGGCGTCGGACATCACGCGGATGG
>CALCPC010000312.1 GCA_937900975.1 uncultured Paracoccaceae bacterium | reverse complement strand
GTTGACCAGCACGTCGATCTGTCCGTATGTCTCGACAACGGTGCTGACAAAGGCCTCGGCGCTGGCCGGTTGCGCCAGGTCGGCACGGGCGGCCAGCGCCCGACCGCCGGCGTCTTTGATCTCGGAAACCGTTTCTTCCGCCCCGCGGCTGCTTTCGAAATAGCTGACCGCAACGGTCGCGCCCTTCGCCGCGAGCGCCAGCGCGCAAGCCCGCCCAATATCGCGCCCCCCGCCCGTGACCAGCGCGACCTTTCCGTCCAGCGCGCCCTCGGCAACGGTTTTGCCCTTTGGGGCTAAGTTGACAGTCATGGCGGACCTCCCACGGTTCTTGGTGGAATGCTCGCTCAAACTAGGATACTAGTCAACACAAATATCCGCCTCTCGCCGATGAAACCGAAGGCACAGGGGCGATCCAAGATTGCGGGACGCTGCGGCGAGGCCTTATTGTCACGCAACCGTTGAATGCCGTGGGATGGACCGAAAACAATGACACCAAGCATCGAAGCCCCGGCCCGACGAACCGGAAGCGATCATGTCTTCGACGCGCTTTTTGGCCAGATCGTCCGGCTAGAATTGCTGCCTGGCACCAAGATCTCGGAGACCGAGGTTGCGAAAACCTTTGGATTTTCGCGCCAACCGGTGCGGGAGGCCTTCACCCGCCTGGCGGGTTTGAACCTGCTTTTGCTCCGTCCGCAGCGCGCGACCATCGTGCGCCCGTTTTCGCGCGATGTCATCGCGAACGCGCGTTTTGTGCGCACGGCCATCGAGTTAGAAGTGATCCGCGCGGCCGCCGAGCACCGCGACCGCGCGCTTGACCCGGCGCTGAGGGCCAATATGCGCGCCCAAAGCGACGCGATTGCCCGGGAAGATGCGGCGGGTTTTCACGATCTGGACTACCAGTTTCACCAGCTTCTCTGCCGCGCGGCGCGCAAGGCCTTTGCCTTCGACATCATCGCGGCCAACAAGGCCCATGTGGATCGGCTGTGTATGCTGTCGCTGACGGGCAAAACGGCGATGGAGGCGCTCTACGCCGACCATGAAGCCCTGTTGGGCGCGCTTTTCGACGGTGATCCGGACACAGCGACACGCGTTCTTCGGTCCCATCTCGACCGGCTGACCCCGACCATCGAGGCGCTTTACACAACCCACCGCGACTATTTCGACGCCTAGAGCGTTTTTGGCAAAGCGGAGACACGCGCCGTCGGAAAACGCAAAGCAGCGCTTGGCTCAACTTCAGGCCGCGCTTTCCGACGTCAGGCGACCGCAACCGCCCTGCGCCGCGATCCGTCGAAAACGGCCAGAGCGGGCGCCGTTGCGTGGCCCGGTGAAAGGACCCAAGTGCTGAGCGCCCGGCGTATCAAAAGCACGCGTCGAGTGCTGCAGAAAGGCGATCGGCCACCGCATCAAGCTCCGCTTCCGTGGCGATGAAAGGGGGGGCGAGCAAGATGTGCTCGCCGCGCCGCCCATCCACCGTGCCCCCCATCGGATAGCAAATCAGCCCCTTGGCGAAAGCCGCCGCTTTCACCCGCGCGTGCCGTTTTTGTTCTGCGGGGAAGGGGGCCTTTGTGTCCCGGTCGGCGACCAGTTCGATCCCCAGAAAAAGCCCAGCGCCGCGGATATCGCCGACATGGGGATGCCGACCGAACAGCTGGTGAAGCGCGGCGCTTAGGTAGGCGCCGGCGGGGGTGACGCGGGTCAGCACCGCCTGGTCGAGCAGCCGCTCTAGCACCGCCAGCCCGGCGGCGCAGGCCGCGGGATGGGCCAGATATGTGTGGCCATGCTGGAAAAACCCCGACCCCGCCTCAATCGCCTCATGAATGGCGGCGGTGCAGAGCGTCGCGCCGATGGGCTGATAGCCCCCGCCCAGCCCCTTGGCGATGGCGCAGATGTCGGGGGCCACACCATAAGCCTCGGCCGCGAAAAGCGTGCCGGTTCGCCCCATGCCGCACATCACCTCATCCAAGATCAAAAGGATCCCATATGTGTCGCAGAGCGCCCGCACGCGCGCGAGGTAATCCGCGACCGGCGGCACAGCGCCGAGCGTCGCACCGACGACCGGCTCTGCGACGAAGGCCATCACAGTGTCGGGGCCTTGCGCCAGAAACGCCGCCTCAAGCTCTGCGATCAGCCGGTCGACATAGGCCGCATCGCTCTCCCCCTCCGCCTTGCCGCGATAGGCATAGCAGGGGGATACATGGCTGACCGCAACCAGCAGCGGATCGAACTGCGCCCGGCGCGCGGCATTCCCCCCGGTGGCGAGCGCGCCCAGCGTGTTGCCGTGATAGCTTTGCCGCCGCGCAACGATCTTGTGGCGTTGGGGTTGGCCGATCTCCAGAAAATACTGGCGCGCCAGCTTCAGCGCGGCCTCCATCGCCTCGGACCCGCCCGAGACGAAGTAGACGCGGTCAAGCGCACCGGGCGCGTGCGCGATCAGTTTGTCGGCCAGGGCCTCTGCCGGGTCTGAGGTGAAAACGCCGCTATGGGCAAAGGCCACGCGATCAAGCTGCGCCTTGATCGCGTCGGTCACATGCCGGTCGCCATGGCCAAGACAGGACACCGCCGCGTCGCCGCAGTTAAGATAGGCCCTGCCGGACTGATCATAGAGACAGATCCCCGCCCCATGCGACACCAAGGGCGGCGGCGATTGAGAGTTGCGCGGAAAGACATGGGACATAAGCGGGCTTGCCTTCGGGTGATTTCCGGCGCTGGCAGCGGGTTGGTGCGGGTTGCGCGCTGTGCGAAGCCCCTAGCGCAGTCTTACGGCGCGGAAAACCGAAATTTTCTCCTTCACGGGTGCAACAGGCATGTTGATCCAAGCGGCGATTGCCGTGATTGTTGGCGGGTCAAGGTGGAGCTTTCCGCCGTAAACCCCATGGGTTGACCAACACACGCATTCCTCGGCGCGGTACCGACCGAGGAGACGCTCAACAAGGAGATGAAGGACATGCGAAAGACTTTTAAACTGGGGGGCGCCGTTCTGCTGGGTGCGATGACGGCGGCGTCGATGACAGTGGCGCAGGAGTTTATCTCCATCGGCACCGGCGGCGTGACGGGCGTTTACTATCCCACCGGCGGCGCGATCTGCCGGCTTGTCAACAAGTCGCGGAAAGAGCATGGCATCCGCTGCGCGGTGGAGTCGACCGGCGGGTCGGTCTACAACATCAACACGATCAAAGCGGGTGAGCTGGAATTCGGCGTCGCGCAGTCCGACTGGCAGTACCACGCCTTTAACGGCACCTCGAAATTCGAAGGCGATGCGGCCTTTCCCGACATTCGCGCGGTGATGTCGGTCCATCCCGAACCCTTTACGCTGATCGTGCGGGGCGACAGCGACATCACCGGGTTTGCCGATCTTAAGGGTAAGCGCGTGAATGTCGGCAACCCCGGCTCCGGCCAGCGCGCCACCATGGAAGTGGTGATGAGTGCTTTTGGGATCGAAATGGGCGATCTGGCGCTTGCGACCGAGTACAAAGGCTCGGAGATGGCCAAGCAGCTTTGCGACGACAATATCGACGCGATGATCTACACCATCGGCCATCCCGCGGCGGCGATCAAAGAGGCGACGACGACATGCGACGCAAGGCTTGTGTCGGTGACCGGCGCGCCCATCGACAAGCTTGTCGCTGACAACCCGTTCTACCGCGTCGCGACCATCCCCGGCGGCATGTATAACGGCACCGACACGGACACGACGACCTTTGGCGTCGGCGCGACCTTTGTCACCTCGGCCTCCGTGCCAGAGGACACGGTCTATGTCGTGGCCAAGGCCGTGATGGAAAACATCGACGATTTCAAAGGCCTGCATCCCGCCTTTGCCAATCTTGAGCCGGCGCAAATGGTCAAGGACGGTCTTTCTGCACCGCTCCACGACGGCGCGGCCCGCGCTTACAAAGAGCTTGGCCTGATCGAGTGATCGGTCCCCGCGACCGGGGCGCATGATACCGGTAGCGGCGCTGTTGGGCCGGCCAGGGAGAAGGGCGGCCCCCCTCAAAATCCAAAACCAACAATACGGGGGCCGGTATGGCACAGGAGCTTGACGCGCGCAGCGCCGATGATTTGGTCGCCGAAGCCGATACCGGCGCGCGAAACCCTACGGCGGCCTGGCAAGCGAACCTGATTATCGGAACCTGCATCGTCTGGTCGCTGTTTCAGCTTTACATCGCGTCGAAAGTTCCAGGCGTGATCGCACAGGCCACCGGGATCAGCCTTTTCGCCAATATCGTGGCCCAAGCTCGCTTCGTGCACCTGGCCTTCGCCATCATGCTGGCCACGCTTGCCTTTCCCTTGTTCAAATCCGCGCCGCGCGACCGCATCCCCGCCTATGATTGGGTTTTGATGACGCTCGGCGTTGCCTCCTGCCTTTACCTCGTCGTTTTCCGCTTCGAGATCGCCGATCGCCCAGGCTTATGGAGCACGTCAGACATCGTGATGTCCTGCATCGGGATGCTGGTGCTTTTTACCGCGGTCTATCGCTCGCTTGGCCTGCCGCTTGTCATCATCGCAGGGGCCTTTGTCGCCTTTGCCTTTTTCGGCGGCTATTCGGAATGGGCGCGCAACATCACAAACTACGGTGGCGCATCGCTTTCCAAGGCGCTCGGCCATTATTGGATGCAGACAGAGGGCGTCTTTGGCGTCGCGCTTGGCGTGTCGACGTCCATGATCTTTCTGTTTGTGCTTTTCGGCGCGCTGCTTGACCGGGCTGGCGGCGGCTCTTGGTTCATTAAGGTCGCTGTGGCCCTGCTTGGCGCGCTGCGCGGCGGTCCCGCCAAAGCGTCGGTCTTGTCGTCGATGCTGACCGGCATGATCTCGGGCAGTTCGATCTCGAACACCGTCACGACGGGCACCTTCACCATCCCGCTGATGAAGCGCATCGGCTTTCCGGCCGAAAAGGCCGGCGCGGTGGAGGTCGCGTCCTCCACCAACGGTCAGTTGACGCCGCCTGTGATGGGCGCCGCGGCCTTCCTGATGGTGGAATATGTCAACATCCCCTATATCGAGGTGGTCAAACACGCCTTTCTGCCCGCTGTCATCAGCTACATCGCGCTTCTCTACATCGTGCACCTCGAAGCGCTGAAGATGCAGATGCAGGGGCTGAAAAAGGCCGGCCGGCATATCGGGCCGGTGCTGATCCTGCTTCTCTTCCTCTCGGGCTTTTTGTTCCTTGGGATCTGCACCTACGCGATGATCGCGCTCCGCTCGCTGCTTGACGGGTACATGACGGAAAGCGTTTACGGCGGCCTTGTGGTTGTCGGTGTGCTCTACCTGGTCCTTGTCGGCCTGGCGTCGCGCTACCCGGATGTTGAGATGGACGACCCCGATGGCGCGTTGGAGGCGCCGCGGCTGACGCCCACCCTTCTCGGCGGCGCTTATTTCTCGCTCCCGATCCTGATCCTGGTTTGGAGCCTGATGGTGCGGACAGACAGCCTGTATCGGCTATCGCCCTCGCAATCGGCGTTTTGGGCGACGCTTTTCATGATTGTCGTGGCGCTGCCGCATCGGCCGCTGAAGGCGTTGTTCCGGGGCCAGGGGTTCGCGGGCCAAACGGTCGCGGGCTGGCGTGATTTCGTCAACGGCCTGATCCTTGGCGCGCGCAACATGATCGGGATCGGTGTCGCGACCGGGGCCGCCGGGATCATCGTCGGCACGATCAGCCTGACGGGTGCGCATCAGGTGATCGGCCAAGTGGTGGAGGTCATTGCCGCCGGCAACATCTGGATCCTGCTGGTCCTGGTCGCGGTGATGTCGCTGATCCTCGGCATGGGGCTGCCGACAACGGCAAACTACATCGTCGTCTCGTCCCTGATGGCGCCCGTCATCTTGTCGGTCGGGGCGCAGGCGGGCTATATCTTCCCGCTGATCGCGGTCCATCTTTTCGTCTTTTACTTCGGAATTCTGGCCGATGACACACCGCCCGTGGGGCTGGCGGCCTATGCCGCGGCTGCGATCTCCCGCGGGGACCCGATCCAGACCGGCGTTCAAGGTTTCGCCTACGACATCCGCACGGCGCTGCTGCCGTTTCTGTTTATGTTCAACACCGATCTGCTGCTGATCGATGTCGGGCCGCTGAAGGCGGTGCTGGTCTTTTTTATCTCTCTGATCGCGATGCTGTTGTTTGCCGCGGCGACCCAAGGCTATTTCATCGCGAAAAACCGAATATGGGAGACGGTGATGCTGCTTTTCATCGCCTTCATGCTGTTCCGCCCCGATTTCTTCCTCGACCAAGTCAGTGAGAAATACGCCACCGCCTCTGGCCCCGCGGCGTTAGAGCTGATGGCCGGCGCCGAGACGGGTCAGGAGCTTCGGGTCAAGATCGAGGGACCGGATTTCGACACCGGTGCCATCCGGCCAACGACGCTCACCATGCCGGCGATTGCGGGCGCTGCCGAGGCGACGCTGGATGCTCAAGGGTTGCTGCTCATCCCCGCTGGCGATGTTTTGGCCATGGCTGAGCCCTTCCCCGGCACGCCGTTTTTCGAAAGCTTGGGCAACGAGTACGATTTTTACGGCGATGCGCCCGTTCGGATCACAGATGTCCAAATCGAAAACAGCCGAGCGCCTAAGGAGCTTTTCTTTATCCCGGCACTGCTGCTGCTTGCAGGCCTGGTCTTGCTTCAACGCCGCCGTGCCACCCAGCCTGCCTTTTAGGGTAACGCAGGTTTGGATCGTCCCGACCGGGATCCGAAAAAGCGTCTCGGGGTCAGCCAGGTTTGATCCCGGGAGAGGCCCTTGACCGCTCGGTTTAACCGGGAAAAGCGCTATCTTCCGCGACAACCAGGGGCCGCAGACCCAGTGTGCGCCCGACACCAAAGGATGAAAGCGCAAGTCCGTGGCCAAAGTCCCCGCCGTAAAGCCAAACCGCTGCAGGGCTGACATTGCTGTTCTTTGAACAAAGCTTTTTGGTCTTTTTCTTCCTGTTCTCAAGCTGTTATTGGGCGTTGTCCCCCGCGCGGCATCCCCTTCTAATTCTTCTTTTCAGCTATGCGTTCTATGCGGCCTGGGATTGGCGGTTCCTGTCGCTGCTGCTGCTTTCAACAACGGTCGACTACGCGTGTGCCAACCTGATGCGGCGAAAGCGTAGGAAAACCGTGCTTTTGATGGTCAGCCTGTCGACCAATCTCGGCCTGTTGATGGTGTTTAAATACTATGACTTTTTTATTCAAAGTTTTGCCGATCTGGTCGGTGTCACCCTCTCCGATGCCTGGCTTTTGCAGGTTATTCTGCCGGCCGGTATCTCTTTTTACACCTTCCAAACCATCGGATACACCGTCGACGTTTATCGGGGGCGTGTGAAGCCCGAGAAAAACCCGATCACCTTCGCGGCGTTCGTTGCCTTTTTCCCGCAACTGGTCGCCGGACCGATTGAGCGGGCAGGCGACCTCTTGCCCCAAATTGTACGAGAAACGCGTTTTAGCGTGCTCAATTTGGCGTTGGGGGGCCGGCTGTTTCTGTTTGGCCTTTTCAAAAAGCTGGTCGTGGCAGACACGCTCGGCCGGTTTGTCGATCCGGTTTTCGCCGATCCCGGCGGGGCCGATCCGCTTGTTCTATTGCTTGCCGCCTATGCGTTCGCCTTCCAGATCTATTGCGATTTCTCCGGTTACACCGACATGGCGCGCGGCCTGGCCAAGACCATTGGCATCGACCTTTCGATCAACTTTAACGCCCCGTATTTTGCCAGCAGCATCCGCGATTTTTGGCAAAGGTGGCACGTCACGCTGTACAGTTGGTTGCGCGGTTACGTTTACCGCCCGCTTGGCGGCAGCCATGGCGGC
>CALCPC010000311.1 GCA_937900975.1 uncultured Paracoccaceae bacterium | reverse complement strand
CGAAAGAATATCCCCCCGTGCCTCGTGGGGCACGCGGGAGTTTGCGGTGACGATTTTCAGGAGGTCTTCGTTAAGCGTCTCGCCCGACCGCAAGTGCATGACCGGAATGGTGACGCCCTCTTCAAAGACCGAGCGTCCCTCGGCAGACCAGCCGCGCCCACCGACATCGACGATGTGGCTGGTGCTGGCGAGGTAGCCGACGATCTGACCGTCCCGAAACGCCGGCGTCACGACAACAAAGTCAAACACGTGCCCCGCGCCGATCCAGGGGTCATTGGTGACCAGCGCATCCCCGGGCGACAGACGATTGGGCCCGACATGGCCCAGCATCGTGCGCACCGATGCGGCCATGGTGTTGACATGGCCCGGCGTCCCCGTGACCGCCTGCGCCAGCATCCGGCCCTCGGCATCGAACACCCCCGCAGACAGGTCGCCCGCCTCCCGCACAATGGCCCCAAAAGCGGCCCGCAAAAGGGCATTCGCCTGCTCTTCGCAGACCGAGATCAGCCGGTTCCAAAGGACATTTTGCGTGACCAGATCAAGCGTCGCGGTCATGTCGGTGCCCGCTCTAGGATAAGATGCCCTTGATCGGACCGGCGGACAGACCAACCGGGCCGCACCAGCGTTGTGGTCTGCTCCTCGGTCACAACAGCCGGGCCACAGAGCGCGCGCCCCGTCATCGCGGCGCGGTCCGCAACGCGGTAGTCGAGCGTCGTCGCCGCGGCCAGATCATAGACGGCGCGGGATCCAAGCGGCGTGTCATCGTCACGCCGGCGCTGGGGTTTGGGGCCGCACGGGGAGCGGGATTCGCGGGCGCTGACGCTGATCGAGACAAGCTCCACCGCGATGTCGGAAAGGGTAAAGCCGATGCGCCGCCGATACGCCCCCTCAAACCGTTCCTGGAGGGCGCCGAGGCCGTCTTCCGTGCCGCCCATGTCCAGCGGCAGCGCGATCTCTAGGCCTTGGCCTTGGTAGCGCATCTCGGCCTTGACGGTGCTTTGGATGGTGGCACCGGGGGCCGCGCGGGCGACGATGGTCTCGACCTCTTTCAGCGCAGTCCGGACACGGGCGGTCAGGGCCGCGGGATCAATCGCGCTCAGCACCTCCACCACCGAGATCGCGCTTTCAAACGCGACGGGAGAGCGTAGAAACCCAACGGCTGAGCCGACGCCGGCGTTTTGGGGCACGATGATGCGCCGGATGCCCAGCTTGTCGGCGATGCGCGCGCCATGCAGGCCGCCACCCCCGCCCGAGACCAGCAGGTCGAAGCCCGCGATATCCAGGCCAAGCTCGATCCCATGCACCCGCGCCGCATTGGCCATGGTTTCATCGGCCAGCTCAACAACGCCCGCCGCCGCAGGCTCCACCGCATCCATCCCCAGCGGAAGCTGGACATGGCTGCGCACGGCGTCGGGTGCGCGCAGGGGCCAAAGCGCGATCATTCCGCCGGCAAACCCCTCGGGGGCGATATTGCCGACGGTCAGATGGGCGTCGGTGATCGTTGCCGCGACGCCGCCGCGGTTATAGGCGGCGGGCCCGGGTTCCGATCCCGCACTTTTGGGGCCGATCTTCAGGCGGCCAAGCCCGTCAACGGCGGCAATCGAGCCACCCCCGGCACCGATCTCCACCAACTCCACCGTCGGTATCTTTACCGGCAGCCCGCTGCCCTTCACATCGCGCCAGGCCCGTGCAACCTCAAACCGCCGGGTGGGCTGCGGGGTGCCGTTTTCGATAAAACAGATCTTGGCCGTGGTGCCACCGATGTCGAGCGACAGCGTTTTGTCCGATCCAACCTCGCGCGCGACATGCGCGGCAAGCGCGACGCCGCCCGCGGGCCCGCCCTCAACCAGGCGAATAGGATACCGCATTGCTTGATCCACCGTGGTCAGCGCCCCGTCCGACAGAACCATCAAGAAGGCCCCGTCAAACCCCCTGTCTTTGAGGGCTGAGCGAAGCCGCTGAAGATACCGCGCCATAAGCGGGCGGACATAGGCGTTGGCACAGACGGTCGAGAAGCGTTCATATTCCCGAATTTCCCGCGCGACATCGGCGCTGCAACAGACCGTGACATCCCGGCCGAGAAGCTGTTGCAACCGCTTGGCCACATAGGTCTCGTGGCTTGGGTTTTTGTAGGAATGCAGGAACCCAATCGCGACCGCCTCGACCCTTTCGGCGTCCAAGACCGTCGCGATGGCATCGATTTCGGCGTCCGATGGCGCAGTCGAGACCGATCCATCGGCCAGGATACGCTCCCGCAGGGGCAGGCGCAGCGGGCGCGGAACCAAGGGTTCGGGAAGCTGAATGTCCAAGGCATACTGCTCAAACCGCTTCTCGTTGCGCATCGCAAGCACATCGCGAAAGCCCGCGGTGGTCACCAAGGCCGTCTTGGCGCCGCGCCGCTCAATCAACGCGTCCGTGGCAAGCGTGGCGCCATGCACGACATCCGAGATGTCCGCGTGGGTCTTGGAAAGCACGCCGAGAACCCGCTCGATCCCGTCAAGCGCGGCGACCTCCGGTTGTTGCGCGCTGGTCAGAACCTTGACCGAGCGAAGCCCCCCCTCCGTCTCTGCGACCACATCCGTGAATGTCCCGCCGATGTCGATTGCCACCCGAAGCATGCGATATAGTGCGTACTTTAAGATAATGAGTCAACATTATCCTGGGATAGGTCAGAGCAGCGCCGGATCCTCAGAGACCGCCGCAATCGGCGGTGTCTCGGCCATGGCCGCCGCGCTAAAAACGCCACCGCCCCTTGCCGCGCATTCCGGGCCTGCAAGGCGACACACCGCATGTCGCCGGCGCTGTTCGATCCGTCGGGCCTTGGTCGCGGATCAGGCTGGCGACACTCATCGACCGCTCCGCCGCGTCCCCTGGTGCCCGTGTGCGGTGGGCCGGCAGGCAAGTGCTTTTCACCGTCGAAATCACTCAGATCCTGTGCCGCCCCCAGCAGCGCCGCGGCCGGTTCGAACCGGGGTCGATCCCGCCGAACCAGAAATTCTTGGGCGAACGCATGGTTTTCCCGGCCCTACGGACCGGCGGCGTTCCGCGCGCCGAAGGGTCCATATGCAGCGAGGGTCGCAAGGGTGTAGCTGCTACAGGCCAGCGTCGAAGACCCCTCATGGGGCGCAATACGTCCGATCCGGTCCGCACCGCAGCGTGGGATCGCTTGGCCCCAAATGCGCACATAAGCCCTAAACCGGGGCTTTTTCGAGCGCTCGATATGGTCGGCGATGACCCAGGTTAGTGATCGAGGATGCCCGGTGTTCCGACCTTTTCGCGGCTTGTTTTAGATCCGGCGCGCCGCGCGGCGCTGTCGCGCTCCTGCGCCTGCGGTCTGCCGGGGCGCGGGCGCCGGTCGTGGGCTGCGCTTTACGCAGCGTCCTCCGGCAGACGCATCGCGCCAAAGCCGGTGCGGCCGTTCCAGACCTCGCCGCCCCGGTTGTGGGCGGCGTTGCGCAGGATCTCGAACATCTCCGCTGGGCTTTCGCTGCGGTGGCGGGTCCGAAGCGCCGCCAACATCCCCGCGGCAAGTGCGGAGGAGGCCGAGGTGCCGGTCGACACAAGCCCCGGATCATTGTCCTCGGCAAACCAACTGGGCGCGGCGAGATCGGGCTTGCGGTTGACCCCGCCGCCGCCGGGCATCAGCCCCGAGGGGCCAAGCCCGTGGGAGGCCGCGCCAATCCATTCGCCCGCCGTGGTGACAGAGCCTATCGTCAAAACCTCCGGCAGCGCGTTGGCCCCTTTGATCGAGCGCCCGTTCCCCCGGTCGTAAAGGCCCGAGAACACATCCGGCGCATAAGCCCCGAAATTGCCGGCGGCGAAAACGATGTCAAAGCGCGCGGCCATGCGCGCGACAGTGCGGTTAAAGGGATGCGCCCGACCATCGGTGTAGCGTTCCTCCGCCGGCAGGCCGAGATCCCATTCCTGGATCGTGTCGGCGACGGCCCAGGCGTTCACGATCACCCAGGGCTCGTTGCAATAAGGGCCGGTTTCGGCCTCACGCTCTATCGCCTCAAAAAGATGGATCGCGTCCTCGGTAAAGCTTTCGACATCCGCGACCCGCCCCGGCAGCAGCGGCGCGTCAAAGATCCGCGCCCGCGGCGCCACACGCAGGACGTTTCGCGCAATCATATTGCCGTGCCAATCGCCGGGTTTGCCCACCACATCGACAAAGGCGCCGGGGTCCGGACGCTCTGGCTCCCGGTCGACAAAGCCGCCGCCATAGTTGAGTTCGGGGTGGATCGAGCGGAGGTACTGGCGCGACAACCCGGTATCGACGATCACGACGTTGACATTCGCCCCGGTCAGCACGGGATGCGCCTGACCGATACGCCCGTCGCTCCACCCCGCACCGATCTGGCGCATGGCGCCCGCGGCCGTGCCAAAGCGTGAGACGGGCGTTGCGGCCGGGTTCCAACTGGTCTTCGGGATCGGGATGGAGGCGGAGGCAAGCGACAGGCTGCTTTCCACCGCGCCGGCCTCGGCCGCGTCGTCGGGCGCGGGCTTTGCGGGCAATTGCCGCCCCGCGCCGCCGGCCCGGTCCGGGCTGCGCCGGGGCCGCGCCGCTGTCCGCGCGCTGGCTTCGATCAGCGTGACGAGATCGGCCTTGTCGAGCAGCGTCGGCAGCACCTCCATCACGCTTTGGTCCGGACGGACAAAGCCCCAACCCGGCGCCCGCTCCTCCTTCGGCACCGGCGTGCACGCAGCGCAGGCGGCCAGCGCCTCGGCAGCCACACCGGCCCCGCGCCGGGCCAGCAACTGGCGCACAGAAGCGGTCAACGCGATTTCCTTGCGCAAGGTTTTGCGAACCGACATCCCGTCCCTCCCCATTGAAGTGCCGACACAGTGACCACAGGGCACCCGCACTTCAGTGCAGATTGTCACTGCCAGCGACGGCGGCGCCCGTATAGCCAAAAAAAGGCTGACAGGGCAAAGCCGCTATCCCTATAGTGTGCGCGATGGGGTCCCTCGGAAATGTCGCAAAGTCGAATATCACCGGCTGAAACGGATGTTGCGACCGGGGCAAATGTGGATGCCGTCCGGCAGCTGACATGCGTTGTCTTCGCGGATATGGCCGGATACTCGGCGCTGACCTCGCGAGATGAGGCTGGAACCCACCGGATGTGGATGGGCTTTGTCAACGCGGTGGTGCGGCCAAAGACGGTTGCGCACCAAGGGACCCTGATCCGCACCTTCGGCGACGGCATCCTGCTTCGGTTCGAAAGCGCCTCGGCTGCCGTGCAATGGGCGCTTGAAGTGCAGGACGTGATCAAATCCGCCCGGGGCGATGCGATCAACGCCTTCCCGGGCCTCGCGCTGCGCATCGCCGTCCATATCTGCGAGGCGATTTCGGACGGCACCGACATCTATGGCGACGGTGTCAACATTACCAAACGGCTGCAGGACAGCACCTCGCCCGACGGTATCATCGTGTCTGAGGAGTTGTATCACGCGGTGCGCAAAAGCCTGGGGCTAGAGGTGCGCAATCTTGGGTTTCTGAACCTCAAGAACATCGCCGATCCGGTGCGCGCCTATGAGGTGATCCAGCGCGCGGCCCTTCCCGCCGCCGGACTGCCATCGCTGAGCACCGATTTGCCCTCTATCGCCGTTTTGCCGTTGCAGAACCTCGGCGGCGATCCCGATGACAGCTATTTTTCCGATGGCGTGGTTGAGGACATCATCGTCTCGCTGTCGGCCCTGAAAGAGCTTTTCGTGATTGCCCGCGCCTCCGCCCTGGCCTTCGGCACGGGGCCGACCGACCCGCGGGAGGTGGGGCGGATCCTGGGCGTGCGCTATGTTCTGCAGGGGACGCTGCGCCGGTCGAACACGCGGATCCGGGTTTCGACCACACTTTCGGACACCCATACCGGGGAAACGTTACATTCGGAACGAAGTGAGTTTTCCCACAGCGACCTTTTTGAAGCACAGGACAGGATCGTCGAACGTGTCGTATCCCGTATTGCCCCGAACGTTCGAGCATCTGAAAGAACACGCGCCTTGCGAAAGCCCCCCGACAATTTTACGGCCTACGACAATTGTCTGAAGGCGTTGGACCTTATGGCCTCGCTCGACAAGGCGCGCTTTGACGAGGCGCTGACGCATTTGGATCGGGCCATCGATCTCGACCCCAATTTCGTGATGCCGGTGGCCTATGCCGCGCGTTGGCACTGCATCTATATCGGCCAGGGTTGGGCAGAGGATCGCGCGGCGCTGACGGCGCGCGCGCGCGATTATGCCAGCCGGGCGGTCAATCTCGACCGGCAAAATGCCTTGGCCCTGGCGGCCTATGGGCATGTGAAATCCTATCTTGAGCGCGACTACGACAGCGCCATCGTGTTTCTGGACCGCGCGCGGGAGCTGGCGCCAAGCCACGCGCTGGCCTGGATCAATTCCGCCGCCGCACTGTCCTATGTCGGGCGCGCGGAAGAGGCGCTGACCCATGCCGAATACGCCGTCCGCCTCTCGCCGCATGACCCTGACATCTACATGTACTACGACGTCTTGTCGGGCGTGTACTATTGGAACGGGCGCTATGCCGAAGGGTTGCTTTGGGCCAGCCAGGCGCGGGCGCTGAACGGGTCTTACACCTCGAATCTCCGCCAGATGATCGTCAATCACGCAGCCCTTGGCCAAGCGCGCGAAGCCCAGCAAGCGGCGGCGGAGTTGATGCGTCTGGACCCCGAGTTTCGCGTGTCGGTCTACGGGCGCGACCATTGTCCGTTCCAGCGCGACGAGGCGCGGGAGCAGTTTCTCAGTCACCTTATCGAGGCCGGTCTTCCGGAGTAAACAAAAGGGGATCAGGCATGGCAATCAAGCCGTCCAACTACTCAAACTATTCAAACTACTCGAATTATTCCAACTATTCCAATTATTCGAACTATTCAAACTACAGCGCCGCGGGTGGTGGCGGTGGCGGTGCCCGGGGGCTTGGCGGCACGCCGAATATCGCTCCTGCCAATTCCGGCGCTCCGCGCGGGGATCATTATTGGCATGTGAACGAGTGGCCGCATGCCAACCCGATGGCCTTTGACGGGCCCGGGATGGATGCCGGGCCGGTCCGGCTGCACGCGCTTTACGGCACCGCGACACCGCCGCCGCACACCATGCGGTTTTGGTCCCCGCTGAATTTTGCCGACAGTTTGGTCGCGGATTTTGTGCGCGCGTTCGACTGGTCCATCGATCTGCGCCCCGCCTGGGCCAAGGATCCAGCCGCGCCAGAGGATGTGACCAAGACCAATTGGTTTTGCGCCGAGACCACCGCCGAGATTGTGGAGTTGACCCGCCTGATAGAGTATCGCCCCGGGATGATGGCCGAGGGCCTTGCGCAGATCGGTACGCTTGAGGATTATTTCAGCGGCATCCTGACGTTTAACGCCTCGACCCACCCGGCCACCAACAGGCTGATGTGGATCGGGTTTCAAATTGCGACCGTCGCGGTCAAGCATTTCAAGCGGATCTACGCGCGCCCGCGTCCCAGCCAGATCTCACCGGCCTTGATGCCCCCGGTCGATCCCCCATCCCATGCCGCGTTTCCCAGCGGGCATGCGACGCAGTCTTATCTGACCGCGGCGCTTTTGCGCCGGGTGATGCCGGCGCTGGCCGAGACCCATCACGATGTTTGGGACGGGGGAAAGCGGCCCGATCTGGTGCGCGACCCGCTGGCCGATATGGCTGACCGCATCGCCCGCAATCGAGAGGTGATGGGCCTTCACTATCGCAGCGACAGCGAGGCCGGTGCAGCACTGGCCGGGGCGATCGACCAAACGCTGGGCGGCTGGGACCTTCTCGACGATCTGTGGACGTCTGCGCATCAGGAATGGGGCACCGGCCCCGATAAGGCGGCGGAGGGGGCTGCGGACGGGGCTGCGGACGGGGCGTAGCGCGCCCCGGCCAACCGATTGAGAGGATTTTCGGTCAAGGCAGATCAGCCTTCATCAGAAAACTGATCTTGAGACTGCGATTTCTGATCCAATGTGAACGGAAATTGCCCTAGCGGTTGCTTTTGCCGGTCGAGCGGCTGACGGTGTTGCGCAGCCAGAACTCGATCATCATGCCGATCACCAGCCCCACACCGACGACCATCAGCGGGTAGGTGATGCTGGTGACATGGGGCGTGTAGTTCACAAACATCGCGCCCCGCATCTGGTCGATGGTGTGAAACAGCGGGTTCCAGGCAAAGAACGGCAGCGCGTAGACCGGAATTGTGTTGGCGACGAAGAACTTCCCGCTCGTGATCATATTGGCGCGCTGGTAAAATGTAGAGATAATGCTGACCTATTTCGGCGCAAAAGGCTTCATCGACATCAGCACCAAGCCGATGACAACGCCGCTGGCCCACGCCAGGAAAAAGGGCAAAAGCAGCCCGGCGGGATCATGGATCTTGACCGATCCGCGAAAGAGGTAAAGCCCAAGCAGCACGATCAGAACCGCCAGAATGTGCAGGTAAAGCGTCGCCAGCGTCGCCGCCGCAATGGCCAAAATAGGCTTCATCGGGGCATGTTGCTGCAAGGGTCCGACAAAGCTGTTGGACCCGACGACCTTCGAGACGCCGGAATTGTGCAGAAAAAACAGCAAAAATCCGCTGAGGAGATACAGCATCGAATCGCCCCGAATGGGTGAGGCACGGATCCCCGCGATGTCGAATGCGATGTAGAAAACCATGATCATCGACAACGTCTTTGCCACCGCCATAACGATGCCCAGCACCGGATGACCACCGCTATCGCTGCGCACTTCGCGCACGATGCAGTAGAAAAGCAGGTCGATGAAGTTGAAGGCGCCCACCAGGATGGACGTCCGGTTTCTCGGGGCGCTCACCAAAGCTCCTTCCCGGTTCCGTCACCGCCGTAACATATGCTTTCCTCTTTTCGGGTGCAATTCCCCTGACGGACGCGGTAAAACGCCGCCGACTTTGTAAGGAGAGCCGTTGTGGACACAGGCAACCTGATGACCGAACTGCGCCGCTTGGCGCTGGAAGCCGGGGCGGAGATCATGGCGATCTACAACGCGGACGATTTCGATGTGGAGAAGAAGGGCGACGACAGCCCCGTGACGGTCGCAGATCTGGCCGCCGATAAGCTGATCCACGCGGGATTGACCGCGGCCTTCCCCGACATCCCCATCGTGACCGAAGAACAGGCCGACAGCCATACGCTTAGCGCATCGCGGTTTTTGATCGTCGACCCGCTGGACGGGACGAAGGAGTTTATCAAGCGCCGGGGCGATTTTACCGTCAACATCGCGCTGGTCGAGGACGGGACCCCGATCCGGGGCGTGGTCTACGCCCCCGCGAAGGCGCGGCTTTTCTACACCGACGCCGACGGCTTCGCGGTCGAGGAAACGGGCCCCTTCGACCTCTCCTCTCCCGGCGCGACGACACCGATGCGGGTTGGCGCGTCGGACAATGCGGCGCTGGTCGTGGTCGCGTCAAAATCGCACCGCGATGCGGCGACGGACGACTACATCAACAAATACAGCGTCGCGTCGTCGACCTCCGCCGGCTCATCGCTCAAGTTCTGCCTGGTCGCAGCGGGGGAGGCGGATCTTTACCCGCGTCTTGGCCGCACGATGGAGTGGGACACCGCGGCCGGCGACGCGGTGCTGCGCGGCGCGGGCGGCAAGGTGGTGCGGTTCGATGACCATACGCCGCTGACATATGGCAAAGACGGTTTCGCCAATCCGTTCTTTATCGCCTATGCCCCGGGTGTCGCGCTGAAACCGGCTTAAGAGATGCGCGTTCTCATCGTCGTTCCCGCGCGGTACGCATCGACGCGCTATCCGGGCAAACCGCTTGTTCCGCTGCGCGGGGCAGGCGGCGCGGCGGCCAGCCTGGTGGAGCGGAGTTGGCGCGCCGCCCGGGCCGTCAGCGGCGCCCACCGGGTGGTGGTGGCCACCGATGACGACCGGATCGCGGCCGAGGCCGCGCGCTTTGGCGCGGAGGTTGCGATGACGCCGGAAAGCTGCCCCAATGGCACGGCCCGCACCGCCGCCGCGCTTGCGACGCTGCGCGATCCCGCAGATATCGTCGTCAATCTCCAAGGCGACGCGCCGCTGACCCCGCCGCATTTTGTCGAAGCGCTGATCGCCGCGATGGCCGACCGGCCCGAGATCGCCGTCGCGACGCCCGTTCTGCGGTGCGACGCGGCGGCGCTTACCGGCTTTCTCGACGACCGGGCTGCGGGGCGCGTTGGCGGCACCACGGCGGTTTTTGCGGCGGATGGACAGGCGCTTTATTTTTCGAAAGAGGTGCTTCCCTACACGGGCGGCACTGTCGGCGACGCGCAGATTCCGGTTTTTCACCATGCCGGCGTCTATGCCTACCGCCCGGATGCGCTCAGCCGGTATGCGACCCTTACCGAGGGCCCGCTTGAGCGGTGGGAGGGGTTAGAGCAGCTGCGTTTTCTTGAACACGGCCTGCCTGTCCATTGCGTTGAGGTGGCGGCCACCGCGCACCCATTTTGGGAATTGAACAAACCCGTC
>CALCPC010000310.1 GCA_937900975.1 uncultured Paracoccaceae bacterium | reverse complement strand
AGAGCTGGTGCCGATGCCGGAAAACCTGGTGGGGTATCTTTGGTATCTGTCCGCCGTTCCTTATTGGCGGACAAAGTTCACGGAGCTTGGTCGCCATGTCCGGGGACGGCTGACGCCTGAGGAGCGGCGGTTTATCCCAAAGTCTGAGTATGGCGCGATTTTTCGCGAGGCGCGTGTGATGGTCGCGGTCTATGCGGCGCTCTTGGGCATCATGGCGGCGACCGGTTGGTGGGCGCCGTTCTGGTACTGGCTGCTGCCGCTGTTTCTGGGGGAGCCTGTGATGCGGTTTATCCGCATGACAGAGCATGTCGGCCGCCCGACCGTTGCGCAGATGGATGAAAACACACGGACAAATCTGGTCTGGTGGCCCTGGCGTTTCCTAGGCTGGAACATGAATTATCACGCCGAGCATCATTACGCGGCGTCGGTTCCCTACCACGCCTTGCCCCGTCTCCACGCCAAGCTGAGGGACCACATCTATGTGGAGCCTCGTGGGTATCTTGGCGCGCACCGGGACATTCTGCGCCAGATTGCCCGTGGGGGTGGTGTGCGTGGGGGATAAAGTGTGGCGCGACCTGGTCGCGGTGTCAGCGTTGCAGCAGGCCTGGGTGACGCGGGTGGATCTCGGCGCGCGGCCGCTGGCGGTCTATGACACACCGACGGGCATTTATGTCTCGCTCGCGCTTTGCAACCATGGCGGCGCGGACCTTTGCGATGGGTATTTCGATGGGCATGTCATCGAATGTCCGTTGCACCAAGGCGCCTTCGATGTGCGCGACGGCCGCCCGGTCGATGCCCCAGCGACGCGGGCGATGAAAACCTTTCCGGCGCGGGTGGTGGACGGGGTTGTCCAAATCGAGATCTAACCGCCGCCCCGGGGCCCACAGACACTCGACAGCGGCCAAAAAGCAAAAACACCAAGACAGGAGTGACGAGAATGGACAGACGGAATTTCCTGAAGGCGGGCGCGATGGGCGCCGCGGCGGTCCCCTTGGCGGCACCCGCCCTGGCGCAGGGCGTGCAAAGCTGGAAAATGGTCACGGCCTGGCCGAAAAACCTGCCTGGACCGGGCGTCGCCGCACAGCTTCTGGCCGACCGGATCACCACCTTGTCGGGCGGGCGCATTGAAGTCACGCTCTATGCCGCGGGCGAGCTTGTTCCAGGACGCGGCGTTTTCGACGCGGTCAGTGAGGGCACGGCGGAACTCTACCACGCCGTGCCTGCCTATTGGGGCTCTAAATCGAAGGGCATCCTGCTTTTCGGCTCCCAACCCTTTGGACTGCGCGCGGATGAGCAGGTCGGCTGGCTCTACCATGGCGGCGGCCAGGCGCTTTACGATCAGATGTATGCGCGATTTGGCATCAAGCCCTTTCTTTGCGGCAATTCCGGCCCGCAATGGGGCGGCTGGTTCCGGACCGACATCGCGTCTGTCGATGATTTGAAGGGACTGAAGTTCCGCACGACGGGTCTTGCGTCGGAGATGTGCGCAAAGCTTGGCATGGCGGTCCAGGCGATGAGTGGGCCTGCAATGTTCCAGGCGCTGCAAACCGGCGCGCTTGACGCGGGCGAGTTCATCGGGCCTTGGACGGACAGCGCACTTGGTTATCAGCAGGTCGCCAAAAACTACTATTGGCCCGGTGTGGGAGAGCCCTCCTCGGCCGAGGAATGCGGCGTGAACGCGCAAGCCTATTCCGCGCTTCCCGACGATTTAAAACAGGCCGTCGAGTTGGCCTGCGAAAGCCTCTACAACCCGGTATGGACCGAATACACGACCAAACACGCCGCGGCCCTGAAAAAGCTGGTCGCCGAAGACGGGGTGATGGTCAAAATGTTCCCCTCAGAGGTGATCGAGGCAATGGGCGCCGCAGGGGCGGAGGTGATTGCGGAACTGCGCGAGGACGAGGATGCGCTGGTCAAGGAGATCGCCGAAAGCTTTGTCGCCTACCGCGACAGCGTCGGCAGCTACATGACCTTCGCCGACAATGGGCAGATGAACGCCCGGGCGCAGGTCATGGGCTATTGAACCGGGGGGCGCGCCGGTCGGCGGCCGGCGCGCGCTAAAGCAACGGCGCCGGCATTTGCGCGTCGCCGAAGCCATCGCTGCGCTGAACACCGGGCTTGCGCGCGCGGTCCGGTGGTTTGCCTTGGCGATGGCGCTGATCCAGTTTGGCATCGTGATCGGACGCTATGTCTTTGGCGCCAACGCGATTTGGGCGCAGGAAAGCGTCCTTTACCTGCACGCGGCGCTGTTCATGCTGGCCGCCGGCTACACGCTTTTGGTCGACAAACATGTGCGTGTCGATATTTTTTACGCAGCCGCCAGCCCCGCAAAACGGCGTTGGGTCAACATCTTCGGGCATCTTTTTCTGTTGCTGCCTGCGATGGTGGCGCTGGCGTATTGGTCCTGGCCCTCGGTCCGCAATTCTTGGGCGATCTTGGAGGGACCGATTTCGGTCGGTGGGATCGAGGCTGTGTTCCTGCTGAAATCGCTGATCCCGTTGTTTTGCGCCTTGGTCGCAGTGCAATCCTTCGCGGCCCTGATCCGTCTTTTTCTGAGTGACGCAGAGGCATGTCAGCCTTTCTTGATCTTGCGATGTTCGCGGCTTTGATCGTGGCGATCCTGTCGGGGTTCCCGGTTGCATTCAGTATTGCGGGCGTTGCGGTGGCCTTTGCCTATCTTGGCTGGGCCTTGGGTAAGATGGATATCTCGCTGCTTGGGGCGTTCGGGCAGCGGGTGTTTGGGCTGCTGACCAATGACGTTCTGATCGCAATCCCGCTGTTCGTCCTGATGGGCGCAGTGCTGGAAAAAAGCCGCATCGCCGAGGCGTTGTTGGAGACGATGGGCCGCGCGCTGGGCGGTTTGCGCGGCGGTTTGGGCGTTTCGGTGATCCTGGTGGGCGCGCTTTTGGCGGCCTCGACGGGGATCGTTGGGGCGACGGTGGTTGCGATGGGGTTGATCGCGTTGCCGACGATGCTGCGCTCGGGCTACGATCCGCGGGTGGCGGCGGGGATTGTCTGCACCGCCGGAACCTTGGGCCAGATCATACCGCCGTCGACCTTGTTGATCATTCTGGCGGACGTGATGTCGAATGCCTACCAGCAGGCGCAATATGCGGAGGGCAGGTTCGCCGTTGAGGCGCTGTCGGTCGGGCAATTTTTTGCGGCCGCCCTGCTGCCGGGCATGAGGCTTGTCACGCTTTACCTGGCCTATGTGCTGGTCCGCGGCCAGCTTCGGCCGGGGGATATGCCCGCTGCCAGGGGCGCCGGGCCCGCGGTCACGCGGGCGGAGATGGCGCGCGCCATCCTGCCGCCCGTCTTTTTGATCCTGGCGGTTCTGGGCTCCATCCTTGGCGGTCTCGCCACCCCGACCGAGGCCGCGTCGGTCGGGGCGGTTGGCGCGCTCTTGCTGGCGGGGGCGCGGGGCGGCCGGTATCGCGGCCTTATCCTGTCAGCGGCGGGCGCGCTCGGCCTTCTGGTGCTTGCCGCGCGGCACGTCCCTGTGCGGCTCCAGCGGGAGGATCTGGCGCTGGGTGAGATGCTGGCCGGCGGCGGCTACGGTGTGCTGACCGCCTTCGGGGCCTTGGGGGTGATCGCGGCGGTCGCCAACCTTGCCCGAAACCGCACGCTGCAAGGCGCGCTCGATGCGACGCTGACGATGACGGCGATGATCTTTGCGACCATCTTGGCGGCGGGCATGTTCTCGCTTGTTATCATCGGCCTCGGCGGTGAAGAGCGGATTGCCCATTGGCTGGAAAATCTGCCCGCCGGCGCCACCGGCGCGCTCTTGGTCACGATGGCGCTGGTTTTTGTTTTGGGGTTTTTCCTCGATTTCGTTGAGATCTCGGTGATCGTGCTGCCATTGGTGGTGCCATCGCTGATCCTGATGGGGCACGACCCGATCTGGCTGGGCGTGCTTTTGGCGATCAATCTGCAGACCTCGTTTCTGACGCCACCCTTTGGGTTCTCGCTGTTTTATCTGCGGGGTGTCGCGCCGGCTGAGGTGCGCACCTGGGATATCTATCGGGGCGTCGCGCCCTTCATTGCGCTGCAGGCGGTGGGGGTGATGCTGGTTTGGTTTCTGCCGGGATTGGCGACCTGGCTGCCGGCGGCGATGTTCTGAACGGCGCGCGGGGGGCTGGGCTTGGCCGGGGCGGTTCGGCCCAGGCGTCTGCGCCGCGCAGGATCGATCTTTGCCCGCATCTTAACCGGATATAGGGGTTTCGCGCCCAGGCTTTGTTGGCAACGGCTTGGAAGGGGCGGCATGACACTTCAGGTTTTGAAAACGGTGGTTTTGGCCGTGGATCGGCCCTTCGATCTGATTGTCGCACGCAAGGCGGTGGAGCGTTCGGGACTGGTCGACAGATGCGTCGCCTTCGGCGTGGCGGCGGAGGCGCTGGCGTATTTGCAGGCGGGTCCGGCAGCGGTGGATCGCGTGCTGCTTGACCTTTGCGGCGACGCGGGCCGCCCGGCTTACCGCGCTTGCCGGGCGCTGGCCGAGGCGGGCACGTTGCCCCCGACGGACGTATTTTTGGCCGAAGGCGCCGATGCGGCGGTCTGGGCCGAGGTTCGGGCGCTTGGCTTCGCGGCGCGGCTGGTCGAAGCGCCGATCAGCGCCGCGCATATGCGTGCCATTGCGGCACCCGAAGCGATGGCGATCTAAGGGATTTACCGCGGCATCTGAGCCGCGAAACCCCGAAAAACATGTTTCAATTCAATTTTTTACCGGCCTTGGCAGGGTTGTCCGACAAAATTGGATGAACGCCCCGACCGGGTCTTCCTGCAAACCGGGTGCCGGATTTGGCGCGCGCTGGACCCTGGCCCAGACCGGACGCCGGCGATGCGCCCCCGGCGCCGGGTGGTTTGGCAAGGCTGCCAGCGCGGCGGGGCGCCCGTTTTGTTTGTGCCCGTCTGCCTTGCGCCTCCGACCACGCCAAGGATCCGCTGGCTGCCGCACGCCGCGCGCCGTCGGACATTTGGTGCGTTGTGGGGCAGGGGGCCGCACCACTTTGACCTGCGGCGCCTTATCTAGTGGCACGCGTTTTGGGCGGGGCGGGTTTGCGTGGGTCGCACAGGATCTTAGATCAGCTGAATGTCCGTGGCGATTTCTCGGATATCGCTGATCCCCTCCAGCGTCAGCATGTCTTCGCCAAAGCCGATCACCAGATCGCCGTTGGCGACCGAGACATAGGTCGAGACCATCGCCTTAAGCGACAGCGACAGGTCCAGGAGATCGGCGTCGAGGATCAGCTCGTCCCGCCCGGCCTGAAAATCGGTAATGATGTCCTGGCCGTCGCCGATCACAAACTCAAACCGGTCCGCGTCCGCGCCACCGGTCATCACG
>CALCPC010000309.1 GCA_937900975.1 uncultured Paracoccaceae bacterium | reverse complement strand
ACGCTCACCCATCCGGGCCTCGATCCGCTCACCCCGATCGGGGCCGGAGGTTTCAGCAATAACGACAGTGGCCACGCCGGCCACAGCAATCCCGGCTAAAAGCCATGTGCGGTGTTTCAGGGTCATCTCGGTCTCCTTCGGTGTCTTTTTGGCGCCATTCGCCTGGGGTGATGCGACTAGAACGCGCGGCAAAGGATGCTCCGTCGCATGAATTTGAAAGAAATCGTGATCCGGATTGCGAAAAGCCGGCGGCGGTGCCGCGCAGATCCCGAAACGACTGGCGGCGGGACCTGATTTGACGGTCAATTCAATCGCCGAGCCGTGCTGCGAATAAGCAATTCACTGTCCCGCCGAAACGCTATAGGCAGACGGTAAAACCCACAGAAAGGGGGGCCGCATGGCCGCCGATATGCCGCTTTTGGCTGTCCTGATCGACGGCGACAACTCTTCGCCCAATTGGGCGGCGGCGATCTTTGAGGAAATCGCGAGCCTTGGGGAAGCGTCCGTGCGCCGCGTTTACGGGGATTTTTCGTCCAATCAGATGAAAGGCTGGTCAGAGCGTCAGGCCAGTTTGGGGCTGATCGCGCATCACCAGCCGGCCAACACCGTCGGCAAAAACGCGTCCGATATCGCGCTGGTCATCGATGCCATGGATCTTTTGCATTCGTCGCGCTTTCACGGGTTTGTCCTCGTCTCCTCGGACAGCGACTTTACCCGGCTTGCCCAGCGGATCCGAGAGCAGGGCTGCGACGTCTACGGCATCGGCCAGCAAAAAACGCCGGAGGCGTTTCGCATGGCCTGCAAGCGGTTCATTTATGTCGAAAACCTCGCCGGCCTGGCCGAGCCCGCACAGCCCGAGCGTGCCCCGCTCGACCGGGGTGCGACGCTGGTGGCCAATGCGCTTGGCGATGTCGAGGATGAGGAGGGGTGGGCAGAACTGGGCCAAATCGGCACGCAGCTTTCCAAGCGCTACCCCGATTTCGATCCGCGCAGCTACGGTTTCAAAAAACTGTCAGAGCTTGTCCGCGCCGCCCGACGGTTTGAGGTTTCGGGCCGCGACCGCGCGCTGAAAGTGCGGATGAAGGCCAAGGGCTGATGCGCGTGCGGGCGGCCGGTCCCGGCGATGGCGACGCCCTGTGGGCGATCCTGGCGCCGATTTTCGCGGCCGGCGAAACCTATGCCATCGATCCAAAGATTGGCCGGGCCGAGGCGCTGGAACTTTGGACCGGCGGCAGCCACCGGGCCTTCGTCATCGAAGCGGCCGAGCCGCTTGGCACCTATTATATCGGGCCCAACCAGGGCGGCGGCGGCGCGCATGTCGCGAATGCGGGGTTTGCCACGGCGTCAGGGGCCACCGGGCGCGGCGTGGCGCGGGCGAAGTTGGATCATGCCCTTGCCACCGCTGTCACGATGGGGTTCCGGGCCATGCAGTTCAACTTCGTGGTCGCCACCAACACCCGGGCGCTCGACATCTGGACCCGCGCGGGGTTTGAGACGGTGGGCCGCCTTCCCGGTGCGTTCCTGCACCCAAAGGCGGGGTATGTCGACGCGCTGATCTTGTACCGGTCGCTGGTCTGATGCTGGCGATCTTTCTAAAGACGGTCCCGTTTTTTCTGCTGATCGCCCTTGGCTATGGCGCCGCCCGCGGGCGGATGTTCACCGCCGAGGGCATCGCCTATATCACCAAGTTCGTCTTTTACTTCGCGCTTTCTGCGATGCTGTTTCGCTTTGCCTCGTCGCTCTCGTTTTCGGAGATCTGGGATCCGCCGTTGATCCTGGCCTATTTGGCGGCGACGGCGGCGGTTTATCTTCTGGTCACGCTGGTGGCGCTGCTGCGTCGCACCGGCTTTGCCGAGGCGGCGATCGAGGCGCAGTGCGGCGTGATCGGCAACACCGGGTTTCTTGGCCTGCCAATGCTGATCATTCTGATCGGAGAGGCCGCCGCCGGGCCGATCATCATCATGCTTTCGGTCGATCTGATCGTTTTTGGCTCCATCATCGTGACCATTATCCTGCTGGCCCGCGGCCGGGGGAGCGGGCGCTGCTGGCAACCGTTCTCGGCGGGCTTTTGAAAAACCCGATGGTCATGTCGATGTCGCTGGGCCTTGGCTGGGGGGCGTTGGGCCTGCCCATCCCCGACCCGGCGGCGGAGTTTCTTTTGATCCTCGGCGCGGCCGCTACGCCTTGCGCGTTGTTTGCCATTGGTGCGTCGCTTGCCGACAAAAGCGCAGAGCGTCTGTCGGTGGCGCTGTGGCTGTCTTTTGCCAAGCTTGTGCTGCATCCCCTGGCCGTCGCCTTCGCCGCGCTGCATGTCTTTGAGATTTCGACCTTTAAGGCCGGGGTGATGATTGCAACCTCTGCGATGCCGGTCGCGGGCAACATCTTTATCATCGCACAGCAATACGGCGTCGCCCCAGCGCGCGCCTCGTCGGCCATTCTGGTGTCGACGATCTTATCTGTCGCAACGCTGACGGTTGTGATCAGCATGGTGACCTAAAGGGGGAGTGCAAGGTGACGGGTTTTCAGAAAGTCAGTGAAAACAAGTGTTTCGGCGGGGTGCAGGGCGTCTATACCCATGCGTCAGAGGCAACGGGGACGGCGATGACCTATGGGCTTTATCTGCCCCCCGCGGCGCAGGCGGGCCCGGTGCCGGTGCTGTGGTATCTCTCCGGCCTGACCTGCACGCATGAGAACGCAATGGTGAAATCCGGGGCGCAGGCCGCCGCCGCGGCGCATGGGCTTGCGCTGATCTTCCCCGACACCTCACCCCGGGGGGAGGGGGTGGCCGACGATCCGGCCTATGACCTGGGTCAGGGTGCCGGGTTCTACATCGACGCGACCGAGGACCCTTGGGCGCCGCATTTCCAGATGGAGCGCTATGTCGCGGCGGATCTCAGCGCGCATGTTTTCGCGCATTTCCCGCTGGATGCCGGGCGGCAGGCGATCACGGGCCATTCCATGGGTGGGCACGGCGCTCTGACGCTGGCGATGAAGGATCCTGGACGGTTCGCCAGCGCCTCGGCCTTCAGCCCGATCGCCAATCCGACGGCGTCGGATTGGGGGCGGAAACAATTCGCGGCCTATCTTGGCGCGGATGAGACAGGCTGGGCTGCGCATGACGCAAGCCTTCTGATGGCCGAGCGCGGATTTCCCGGCCCGGTTTTGATCGATCAAGGCAGCGACGACCAATTCCTTGATCTCCTCAAACCCGAGGCGCTGGCCGGCGCAATGGCCGCCCGCCGCCAGCCCGGGCAGTTTCGGATGCAGCCGGGCTATGACCACAGTTACTTCTTTATCGCGACCTTCATGGCCGATCACATCGCCTTCCACGCAGAGGCCTTGGCGGGGTGAGCGTTTATGTCGATGCCGATGCCTGCCCAGTGACGGCGGAGGCGATCCGCGTCGCCACCCGGCATGGGCAGGAGGTTTTTCTGGTGTGCAACGGCGGCCTGCGCCCCGATCCCGATCCCCGGGTGCATGTCGTTGTGGTGGCAGAGGGGCCGGATGAGGCCGACAAATGGATCGCGGCCGAGGCCGGGCCCGGCGATGTCTGCGTGACCGCCGATCTGCCGCTCGCCGATGCGTGCCTGAAGGCCGGGGCCGCCGTAATCGGCCATGACGGCACCCCGTTTGATGCCGCCAATATCGGCAACAAGCTGGCGACGCGCGATCTGATGGCGGATCTGCGCGCCGCCGACCCGTTCCGCCAGGGGGGCGGACGGGCGTTTTCGAAGGCCGACCGCGCACGCTTTCTCAATGGGTTGGACCGCGCGCTGTCCGCCGCTCAAAAAATGGCGAGACCGAGATAAAGCGCGACGGCGCCGCCGGCGATGGCGCCAAGCGTCGATTGCGTGCGAAGACCGATCCAGACGACGACGCCCGCCGCGATCAGCCGCGCGGGATCGACCGCCCCACCAGTCGCGTCGGGCCAAACGACAAGCGGTGCCGCGATGGCTGGGATCCCCGCGACGGGCACAAAACGCAGACAGCGCAACACCCAAGGCGGCATCGGTCGGTCGCCGATCAAGCCAAGAAACGACAGTCGGATCAGGTATGTCCCGATCCCAAGCAGCACGATCAGCGTCCAAAGCGCGGGGCCAGTGATCACGTCCGACGCTCCAACCAAGTCTCAAGCAGCGCACCGGTCGCGATGGCGGCAAGCGCTGCAAGCATAAGCCCAAGCCCCGCGGGGAGCCCCGCGAAAACCAGCGCCAGCAAGGCACTGACCGCGGCGGCGCCAAGATGCGGCAACGCGCGCAGCGCTGGCGCGATCAGCGCCAAAAAGGTGATCGGCACCGCAAAGTCCCGCGCCGTGCCGGGCGGGATCGCCGCGCCCGCGACGGCGCCGGCCCATGTGCAGGCATACCAGACCGGGATCAGCGGCGAGACGGCCCCCAGGAAATACCGAAGTTTCGCAGCCGTGGTCATCTCAGGCTCTGCCTCGAACCGGCGGATGGAGACGAGATAGCTTTGATCCACCAACAGATAGGCGGCAAACGCCCGCTGCCAGAATGGAACTGCCCCAAGATGGGGCACCAAGGCCGCCGAATACATCGCCATCCGCAGATTGACGGCAAGGCTGGCGCCCAAAACCACCAGGACCGGCGCGCCGTCCTGCATAAGCTGCAGCGCCGTGAATTGGGAGGCGCCGGCGATGACCAGAACGCTCATCGCCATGGTTTCCGATACCGCAAGCCCCGCCTCGGTCGCCGCAACGCCGAACAACAGCGCAAAGGGTGCCACGACAATAACAAAGGGGACACCGGTAACAAAACCCTGTCCGTAGGCGGATCGCAGTGCCTGCATCCCCTGGCCCTAACAAGCCCGGGCGGGCGCAGCCAGGACATTTTTCGATCCATGCCCAGAAGGGCGCGCTCAATGTGTGCTGGGCTGCGATCCCACCCCGCTGTGCCCGCACTGGCGCGGCCGATCAGCCGCCCTAGGCTGATCTGGCCGATTGCGCCTTCAGAAGTCGCCCACCGCGCGCACTTTTGGCTCGCCTCGCCGGGCCACTGGCGCGATAGTCCGTGCATGTTGATCCGTCCCACCCCAAAGGACCCCCGTCTGACGCGTCGCGTGACGGCGCGCGACCAAACCGGCGCGGAGACCGAAATCGGCGTGGTGGAGGAGCGGCCCTTGACCATCTACCTCAACAGCCGGGAGATCGTGACAGCGATGACCATCGGCGACTATCCGACCTATCTCGGCGTCGGCTACCTGATCAACCAGGGGATGCTGCCCGAGACGGAGGCGATCACCGGCGTCGATTATGACGAGGAGGTCGCCGCCGTTGTTGTGCGGACAGCCAACGAGACGGATTTCGAGGCAAAGCTGGCGCGGAAAACGCGGACCAGCGGTTGCGCCGTGGGCACGGTGTTCGGCGACATGATGGAGGGGCTCGACGGGCTGTCGCTGCCCGATACGCCGGTTCGAACCTCCGAACTTTACGCGCTGGCCCACCGGATCAATCGGGAGCCGAGCCTGTATCTTGAGGCGGGCGCGATCCTCGGCACCGTCTTGTGCCAGGTGTCTGAACCGCTGGTGTATATGGAAGATGTCGGCCTCCTCAACGCCGTGG
>CALCPC010000308.1 GCA_937900975.1 uncultured Paracoccaceae bacterium | reverse complement strand
GCCAGCTTTTGCACCATCCATCCCGAAAGCGTCCGCGCCCTGATGGCGCGGGCCGAGGTCTTGGGCCTTTCCTGGGTCGCGGGGCGGGTGATGATGGACCGCAACGCGCCAGCGGCGCTGACCGACAGCGCCGAGACGGCCTATGATGAAAGCGCCGCCTTGATCGCAGAATGGCAGGGGCGCGGGCGGCTGACCTATGCGATCACACCGCGCTTCGCCCCAACCTCCAGCCCCGCGCAGTTGGAGGCTGCGGGCGCGCTTTGGGCGGCGCATCCCGGATGCCTGATGCAAACCTACCTCTCCGAACAGACCGAGGAGGTCGCGTGGGTCAAGGCGCTGTACCCCGAGGCCGCGGGCTATCTCGACGTTTATGACCGCATGGGCCTGCTTGGCCCCGGCGCGCTGATGGGTCATGCGATCCATCTGACCGAGGCGGAATGGGCGCGGGTTGCCGAAACCGGCACGGCGCTGGTGCATTGCCCCACCTCAAACACCTTTCTTGGCTCCGGCATTTTTGCTATGGCCCGCGCGCAGGCTGCGCGGATCCCCGTGGGTCTTGCCACCGATGTCGGCGGCGGTTCTAGCTTTTCGATGCTGCGCACGATGGCCGCCGCGTTTGAGCTGGGCCAGCTTGCAGGCCACCGGATGCACCCGGCGCATTTGCTGTGGCTGGCCACCGCCGGCGGCGCCCGGGCCCTGCGGCTGGGCGACCGGATTGGCGCCCTCGCCCCCGGCCAGGACGCGGATTTCATCGTGCTCGACCTCGGCTCTACCGCCGCGATCCGCGCCCAGGTCGCGCGGGCCGAGGATGTTTGGGACGCGGTCTTTCCCACGATCATGATGGGCGACGACCGCGCGATTGCCGCCGTTTATGCCGGCGGCCAGGCGCTGCGCGGCCAGGTGAGGCCGGGTGCTGCGGGGGGGCCGGGTTAGAGCGGGTCCGCGTGCCTGGACCCTGGACCCGCGCGCGCCTCCAGCGCGGGATAGCGGCGGTATAAAACGACGCCGCGGGCCACGAAAAAGACCAGCTGCGCGACCCAAAGCCCGGGGTTGCCAAGGATCAAAAGCGCCGGCACCAACGCCAGGACAAAGATCGCAAAGGATTGCAGCATCGCGTTGCGCAAGACGCGGGTTTCGGTCGCGCCGATGAAAATACCGTCGAGAATGAAGGCCGGCGCCGCCAGAAGCGGGACCAGCGCCATCCAGATCAAGGTGTTTTCGGCCACCGCACGCACATCGGGCACCGTGGTCATCAGCCCGATGACCGCCGGTCCCGCCAACCAGAACCCGGCGGCGAGCGTCAGACCGCAGACCATCCCCCAAAGCCCCGCGCGCTCTGCCGCCCGGCGCAGCCCCGCCCGGTCGCGCGCGCCCATCGCCTGGCCCACCAGCGCCTCCGCCGCGATGGCAAAACCATCGATGGCGTTCGCGGCAATCAGCAGGAACTGCAGCAAGATCTGGTTGGCGGCAAGCGCGACGTCGCCAAAGCCCGCGCCAAACAGGACGAAGCTGATGATGCTCACCTCCAAAAGGAGCGAGCGCAGTAGGATATCGCCGTTGATGCCCGCAAGCCGGCGCAGCGCGACGTGGTCGAAAAGCCGCGCAGCCGTCCGCCAGGCGGTGCCCCGAAACGCCGCGCGGCAAAGCCAAAGCCCAAGGATCGCGCCCGTCCCCTCGGCCACCGCCGTTGCGATGGCCGCACCCGCCACGCCCCAGCCCAGCCCGGGGCCAAGCCACACCGACAAAGCCGCGTTCACCCCGTTCATCAAAAGCTGCAGCGTCAGGACCGCGCCGGTCCGCCCCTGCCCGATCAGCCAACCGGTCAGGGCAAAGACCGAAATCGCGGCCGGCGCCGCCCAGATGCGGATGCCGATATAGGTCTCGGCCAGTGCCTCCACCGCCTCCGAGGCCGGCGAACTCATCATGATCAGCGCCAAAAGCGGCGCTTGCAACAGAACCAGAAGCACCCCCGCGCCAAGCGCCGTAAGCAGCGCACGGCCCAGAACCGCGCCGCCATCGACGGCGTCGCCCGCGCCCTGGGCCTGCGCTGCAAGGCCGGCCGTGCCCATCCGCAGAAAGCCGAAAAGCCAGTAAATCGCGCTGAGAAGAACACCGCCAAGCGAGACAGCCCCGATCGGGGCCGCCAGACCCATTTGTCCGACCACCCCGGTATCGACAGCCCCAAGAAGCGGCACTGTCGCGTTGGACAGCATGACCGGCACGGCCAGCGTCAGAACCCGACGATGGGTTACGCCCGGGGTCGCACCCGGCCGCGGGTCCGGCCCGCGCATGCCCGCCGGTTCCGCCACCGCGTCAAACGCCGCGCCGGGGCGCGCGGCGGCAAGGCCCTGCTGGTGTAGGGGAGGCCGGCCCCCCCCGACCGGGGCGGAAAGGGATGACCCCGAGACAGGGGCGAAAACCGCCCGGGGGGAGGCAGGCCC
>CALCPC010000307.1 GCA_937900975.1 uncultured Paracoccaceae bacterium | reverse complement strand
GCCGGGCTACCACTTTCATCCATGACCGACCCCCTTCGTATCGTTTTGCCCGACGGGCCTTTGCTGCGCCTCGATAAAGCACTGGCCGCCGCGCTGCCAGAGAGCGCGGGGCTCAGCCGCTCTCGCCTCCAGGCGCTGATCGCGGCCGGGGCGGTGCGGGCCGGCGGAGCGGTTCTGCGCGATCCTGCGGCGCGCCTCGCGCCCGGCACGGCGATTACCGTCGCCGTGCCGGCGCCGACGCCCCTGGCGCTTCAGCCCGAGGCGATCCCGCTCGACATCGTCTTTGAGGACGCGGACCTTCTGGTGGTCGACAAACCCGCCGGCATGGTCGTGCATCCCGCGCCCGGGGCCGAGACGGGCACGCTGGTCCTTGCGCTCCTTGCCCATTGCGGCGACGGGCTTTCGGGTATCGGCGGCGCGCTGCGCCCTGGCATCGTGCACCGGATCGACAAGGACACCTCGGGCCTTTTGGTGGTGGCGAAATCGGATCGTGCGCATCGCGGACTTGCCGCGGATTTCGCCCGCCACGCCATCGACCGGATGTACCAAGCGCTGTGCTGGGGCGTGCCAGAGCCGGGGTCGCCGCGCCTGCGCGGCCTGCCCGGAGTGACGGAGGGACCGGACGGTCTGACGGTTGCCAGGGCGATCGCCCGCCACGCGACGGATCGAAAGCGGATGGCCGTCGTCGCCGCGGGCGGGCGGACGGCGGTGACGCATCTGCGCGTAAAAACGCGCTTTGGCCCGTCTGCGCGGCCGCTTGCTTCTGCGATTGCCTGCCGTCTTGAGACCGGGCGGACGCACCAGATCCGGGTTCACCTCGCCCATATCGGTCATCCCTTGATCGGCGATCCGGTTTATGGACGGGCCCGCACGCCGCCCACGGGCTTAAAGCCAAGCGCCGTTGCGGCGCTGAAAGCGTTCTCGCGCCAAGCGCTTCACGCCGGACATCTTGGGTTTCAGCACCCCGTGACGGGTGCAAACCTGAGTTTTGACGCGGCACCCCCGCCGGATTTCAACACTTTGTTTACGATTTTGAAGACCCTCTAAGACGTCTGGGATCTTGAAGGTCTGGCCCTGCGGACCCACGTCTCACATCTTAAGCAAAGGACTGGGACATGAGTTATACAAATTTGCCCGCCCCGTCCCCCGAGCAGGGGCTGTCGCGCTATTTGCAAGAGATCCGGAAGTTTCCGATGCTCGAGCCGGAGGAGGAGTATATGCTCGCCAAGGCTTGGGTCGGCCATGAGGATAAGGCCGCGGCCCACCGGCTGGTGACATCGCATCTGCGCTTGGCTGCGAAAATCGCGATGGGCTATCGGGGCTATGGCCTGCCGACGGCGGAAGTTGTGTCAGAGGCCAATGTCGGCCTGATGCAGGCGGTCAAACGTTTCGACCCCGAAAAAGGGTTCCGCCTCGCGACCTATGCGATGTGGTGGATCCGCGCCTCGATCCAGGAATATATCCTGCGGTCTTGGAGCCTTGTCAAAATGGGCACCACCGCGGCACAGAAGAAGCTGTTTTTCAACCTGCGCAAAGCCAAGAACAAGATTGGTGCGCTTGAAGATGGCGATTTAAGACCCGAGAATGTCAAGAAAATCGCAAACGATCTGAACGTGACGGAGGAAGAGGTCATCTCGATGAACCGCCGTCTCTCGGGCGGCGATGCCTCGCTTAACGCACAGATCAAGACCGATGGCGAGGGTGCTGCCGAATGGCAGGACTGGCTAGAGGACGAAGACGCCGATCAGGCCGCGGCCTATGCCGAGCAGGATGAGCTCGACAGCCGGCGCGCGGTGCTCGACCGCGCGCGTGAGACGTTGAACGACCGTGAGCGGGATGTGCTGACCGAACGCCGCCTGAAGGA
>CALCPC010000306.1 GCA_937900975.1 uncultured Paracoccaceae bacterium | reverse complement strand
CAGTGGTGGCTTTACGGCGTCGCCGTGCTGATCGGCGTCGCCTATGCCGTCACGCCCACAAGCCATGTCCGCGTCGATATCTTTTTTGACAACTTCAAACCCGCCCGCCAGACCCGGGTCGAAATCTTTGGGCTGACCTGGCTTATTTTGCCCTTCATCCTGATCAGTTGGGACGTCACGTTCCATTACACGCTGCAATCCTGGGCCACGGGCGAAGGCGCTGACAGCCCGAACGGGCTGCATCGCTTGTATCTGCTGAAGACGGCGATGAACCTTTCGTTTCTGGTCATCGCCGTGGCGATTTGGGCCGCCTACATTCGCTACCTTTATCGCCTGACGCACCCCGCGATTTGGAAGCAGCTTTTGTTCGCGCTGCCCTCGACACTGCTGATTGTGAACCTGGTCTGTTTTTACATCCTGTTCTGGTCCTATCGGCTGACCACGGACCTGCAGCCGCGCGCCATCACGCGGGAGCCCGTCTTTGATGTCCTGACCATCACAACGCCGGATGGCAAAAGCGAAGAGCTTTTGATCCTGGGGTCCGAGGTTTCGATCCTGTTCGTTATCACTGTCATCGTCACCGCGCTTTTGATCGGCATCGCTTATGCCGCGCGCCAACGCCCAAGCGAAGTCTAAGCCATGGCTGTATTGGAGTTTCTCGGCGCATTCCTGACGCTGAACGAAATAGCGGTCATCGCGATGTTTCTGACCTTCATCCTGCTTCTGTTCAAGGGAGATCCGGTGGCCTATGCGCTGGTCGGCGTCGCCCTGATTTTTGCCCTGATTGCTGAGCTTTTTCTCGACCCAAACCGCGCGCTTTTCCGTGACATCATAGAGTTCGACCGAACCGGCATCAGTTGGCAAAGGTTCGGGACGCTTGGCGGGCGTATCTTTGGGTCGATCGTCAAAAACCCGGTGCTGGTCGCGCTGCCGATGTTCATCTTCATGGGGTTGATGCTGGACCAGTCGGGGGTTGCGCAAAGAATGATGCGCTCGATGCAGACGCTCTTCGGCGCGCTTCGCGGCGGGCTGGCCCTGACCGTTTTGCTGATCGGCATCATTCTGGCGGCCTCCACCGGGGTCATCGGCGCGTCCGTCACGCTTTTGGGCGTGATGGCGCTGCCGCAAATGCTGAAACAATCCTATCAGAAACCGATTGCGACCGGCACCATCGCCTCTGCCGGAACGCTGGGGATCCTGATCCCGCCCTCGATCATGCTGGTCATCATGTCCGACCAGCTTGCCAGCTCGCTTGGCGATCTTTTCATGGGCGCGCTGTTTCCGGGCCTGCTGCTGGGCGTTCTCTACATCGTTTTCATCATTCTCTACGGTCTTGTGAACCCCAAGGCGATGCCCGTGCCCGCCGACCGGCCGGATGTGGGGTGGGAGGCCGTGCGCGACGTGCTGTTGTCTGTCGTGCCGCCGATGTTTCTGATCCTGCTGGTTCTCGGCTCGATCTTTTTCGGGTTCGCCACCCCGACCGAGGCTTCGGGCCTTGGCGCGCTTGGCGCCACGATCCTGGCAGCCCTCAATGGACGGCTGTCGCTGACTGTGCTGAAGGAGGTGTCGCGGTCCACGATGAACACCGCAGGCTATATCGTCGGGATCTTTCTCGCCGCGAATTTCTTTGCCTTCGTGCTGCGCCGGTATGGCGGGGACGAGATTGTGGAACATCTGGTCACCTCCGCCTTTGGCGATCCGAACAGCATCATCATCTTCATCCTGTTCATCATCTTTCTTCTCGGCTTCTTGCTCGACTGGATCGAGATCACGCTGATCATCATGCCCTTGATGCTGCCCATCGTTTTGGGCCTGGGGTTAGAGATCGACGGGTTCGGCGTCGTCCGAGACCCTTCGGTCGTTTGGTTCGCGATCCTTGTCGCCGTGACGCTGCAGACCTCGTTCCTGACGCCGCCGGTGGGTTTTGCGCTGTTCTACCTCAAGGGCGTGTGCCCCCCGGGCGTCGGTTTGGCGGACATTTATCGGGGGATCATTCCCTTCGTGATCCTGCAGCTTTCGGGCCTGGTGATCGTCTTCAATCTGCCTTGGCTGGTCACATGGCTGCCATCGGTCGCCTACGGAAACTGACGCCGGTCGCGCCCCGCCCGGCGCGCGGCGATCCGGCTATGGCTGCGGGAAGCAGGCCGGCGCCCGGTGCGATGTGGTGGGGCGACAAGGGCATCGGTCCTGCGCGGGGCACGGACAGCACCTGGGTGCGAAACCTGGAGGGGCGGAAAGCCATTCGCAAAAAAACCCACAACGCGCACTGAAATCAACGTTTTCAACGCGTTACGGGCCTTCCATGGCTTAGAAACTTCGAGCAAACGCTCCCAGCCGCGAGATCGGCGGCAAGGCGCCGCATAAAGCGATCTGCGGCCTTCAGTTCTGACCGGGCGATGTATTCGTTTGCCTGGTGCGCTTGCGCAATCGATCCCGGGCCGCACAGAACGGTCGAGTACCCGCCATCCTGGAACTGCCCCGCCTCGGCGGCGTAGGACACGACATGTGTGCCATTGTCCCCGGTCAACCGCCGGGCCAGGGCCTCGGCGGCGCCCTCTTCTTCGGGTCGGCAGCCGGGCACATGGCTGCCGATCGAAACCGTGATCGCGGCATCGGGGTGCACAGCCTGGATCTCGGCCTCCACCTCCTGGACAAAGCCGCGATAGCGCGCGATCCAATCCTCCATCGCTTCTGTCGGCAGGGCGCGGATATCAAGGGTAAAATGGCAGTCCCCCGCCGTTATATTGTGCGCCGTCCCGCCCGATATCATGCCGACATGCAGCGTCGTCCAAGGCGGGTCGTAGCCCAGCGGGGCGCCGGCGGCGGCGGCGCGGGTCTCGGCCTCGCGCGCCGAAACCCAGCCGATCAGCTTGGCGGCGACCATCACCGCCGAGACGCCCTTGTGCATGAGGCTTGAGTGCACTTCATAGCCCCGCACATGCGTGCGCAGATCGGCAATCGCCTTATGGCCGGTGACCACAGTCATCTCTGTCGGCTCCCCCACGATCACGGCGGACGCCTTGGGCAAGCCCGACATCGCCGCGATCAAAGGCGGCGCGCCGAGACAGCCGACCTCCTCATCATAGGTCAGCGCCAACTGCACCGGGCGCGGCAGATCCGCCGCTTGCAACATCGGCACCGCCGCCAGCGCTGCGGCGATGAACCCTTTCATA
>CALCPC010000305.1 GCA_937900975.1 uncultured Paracoccaceae bacterium | reverse complement strand
ATGACCGAGCGTCCGGCGGAGTTGTTGGCCGAGATCCAGGTCAGTGTCAGCGACGTTATCAAAAACCCGACGGCCAGGATCCATGTGAATTTCGCACCCGGTGCGGTCGGCGGCCGACTGCTGACGCCGCCACCGCCGCCGCCGCCAATGCCAAGCCCGCCGCCCTCACTGCGCTGCAAAAGCACGGTCAGGATCAGCGCCAGCGCCAGCAGCAAGTGGATCGTCAGGACTATGGTTTCCATGGGGCCGCCCTTTTTGGATTGGCTGGTGGTCTACAAAGGCAGCTATGGATTGTCGATGGTAAATCAACCGTCCCGGCCGGCGGCAAGCCGGTCGCCCAGCACAAGGTGCATCAAGGCAAGCGCGCACACCGCGCTGCCCGCCAGCCCAAGCCAGCCGATGCCCGCGGCGGACATCACCCCCGCACCGAGGGCAGAGCCGATGGCGGCGCCCACGTAAATCGCCGCTGCGTTCAGCGCCAGCGTTACCGCCTGGCCGGTGTTCTGGCGCCCAAGCAGCCGAATTTGCTGCGGCGCCATGAAAGCCCAGCCCGTCGCGCTCCACACCACAACCAGAGGGGCGAGCACCGGAACGGGCAGCGGCAACAGCGAGAACAGCGCGATCAGGCCGGTGTGCAGCGCCACCAGGATCCGCAACGTCGGTCCAGGCCCCAGCCGATCCGTCATCCGCCCGCCCAGAAGATTGCCCAAGACCGCCCCGATCCCGAAAAGCAGCAGCATCGCACTGACCCCCGGTCCACCAAACCCCATCCGCAGTTCGAGCAGCGGCGCAAGATAGGTGTAGACGACGTAAATCCCGCTCATGAACGAGACGGTGAAGCCGATTGCGACCAAGCCCCGCCAATCCAGCAAGGCCGCGCCGAGCGTGGAAAGCCGCGTCGGCTCAAAAGCCAGGCCGCGCGGCACGAAGCGCCACAGCAAAATCATGCAGGGCAGCGCCAGCAGCGCCACGACCAAAAGCGTGGCGCGCCAGCCGATCGTGTAGGCCAGAAGGCGGCCGACCGGTACGCCAAGCACTTGCGCCAGCGTGATGCCGAAGAAGACCTGCGCCAACGTCCGGCCCCGCGTCTCGGGCGTGCTGATCGCCGCGGCCACGGCCGCAGCAGAGGGTGTGAAAATGCCGGACCCCGCCGCCACCAAGACCCGCGTCGCTAACAAGAGATCGGGCGAGGGCGCGAGCGCAGAGCCAAGGTTGGCCAACGCGAAAAGCCCAAGACTGGCCACCAGAACGCGCCGGCGCCCAACCCTGCCGGTCAGCGTGACCAAAAGCGGTGATAGGATGGCATAGGCAAAGGCGTAAACCGTCAGCACCAGACCCGCCTCGGACGGGCTGATGCCGAACCCGTTTGACAGCGGGACAAGAAGGCCGATCACAACGAAGGCGCCAACGCCGATCACAAAATTGCCCGCGGCAAGGACGCCGATCAGACGCGCCCGCTCAGCCTCAGTCATTCTTCGACATCATCGACATCCATCTGGCCCGATAGCCGCCGCCGGATGCTCGACCAGCTCAACCCAAGGCCCAGGATGAACGACACGGCGATCAGCCCGATCCAGGTCAGCGCGCCGGGGTTTTCAAGGCTGACAACACCGAAATCGGTCAACACCCACAAAAACGCACCGACCAGCGCCAAGACCAGCGCGACACCGACGAACCCGATCGAGCGCAGCGTCGCGCGCAGGAAAATGATGTAGGCGACCACCAGCAAAAGCCCCAGCAGGATCACCAGCGGCAACTGCGTTTGCGCATTGGCGCCCGCCCAGTGCACAAAGCTGAGGCCGGTGGGATTGAAGGTCGCAAGGACCAGGATCAGGGCCACGGCCCAACGGATCAAAAGCGAGTTTAGCATCAAGGCTCCCAGCAGCGTTGCGATTGGGATACCCCGGCGGCACAGGCTTGGCCAGCCGCCCCGTGCAGGATGGACTGCACTCTGCGCCCTGTTTTAGGCTTTGGCGGTCGAATGAAGGGATGAGACGATGCGCTACGCAAAGATCCAAGCGGCGGGGACGGCGCTGTTCCTCCTCAGCGCGCCCACCGCTGAGGCCATGTTTTGCCTTACGGCAGAGGCCGAGACATTTATCGACGCGCCGTCCACCATCGTTTTCGAGACCATCGTCGATGTCGCGAACTACCCGCTTTGGAACCCATTCATTCTGGCGGTAGAGCCTGCCGGCGTCGACATCACAGTGATCGGGGCGGAATTCGATCTGATCGTGACGGGGCCGCGCCCCGGCAGCACGCTGCGCACGCCAGAGCGGACGACCTTTGCCCTTCCCCCGCTCGACGCGGGTTCCGGTGGGGCGATTGCTTATGCCTATGACGCGCCGACGGCGCCATTTCTGGGCAACCCGACACGGGTCCAGGTCGTCACAGCCATCGGGACGGATCAAAGCTTCTATCAAACGGAAGAGCGGTTTTGCGGGCCGGCGGCGCAGCTGTCTTTCCTGATCGCTCAAACAGGCTTTGACGCCCAGACCGAAGCGCTGCGTCTGGAGGCTGAGCGTCGCGCCGCAAACCCCTGAATTTTCCGCGGTTTTCGGATGCCATTGACCGGGCGCCGGATAGCCCGCCCCGGGTGAGGGGGGGCAGGCCTTCGGCCACTGATAAACCAAGCCCCGGGCCCGGCTGGCGCATGGGGCCAGGGCCCCGCGCGGTGGTGGTCTGGGCGCCTGGGCAACCGCCGCTCACTGGGGTGAGCGGCGGCAAAGCGCCCTTCGACACAAACCCCGCAATCGCGGCGCGGGCGTCGCGCGGCATCCGACACAGCGCCAACGCGCCTTTGCTGTCGGATGCACAGCCCAGCGCCGCTAGTTCTTCGACTTATCGACCATTCGCCCCTCGGCGATCCAAGGCATCATGCCCCGAAGCGTGGCGCCCACAGCCTCGATCTGGTGGGCATCGTTGTTACGGCGGATCGCCTTGAACGAGGGTTGGCCGGCGCGACATTCCTGCATCCAGTCGCGGACAAAGCGGCCGTCCTGGATGTCTTTCAGCACCGCTTTCATCCGTGCCTTGGTCTCATCGTAAGGCAGGATGCGCGGGCCCGAGACATACTCTCCATACTCGGCCGTGTTGGAGATCGAGTAGTTCATGTTCGCGATGCCGCCCTCGTAGATCAGATCGACGATCAGCTTGACCTCGTGCAGACACTCAAAATAGGCCATCTCGGGGTCGTAGCCGGCCTCGACCAGCGTTTCGAACCCCATCCGGATCAGCTCGACCAAGCCACCGCAAAGCACCGCCTGCTCGCCGAACAGATCGGTCTCGCATTCCTGGCGGAAATCGGTCTCGATGATGCCAGAGCGTCCGCCGCCGATGGCCGCACAATAGGATTTGCCGATTTCCAGCGCAGTGCCAGAGGCATCGTTGGCCACGGCGACCAGGCAGGGAACGCCGCCGCCCTTCACAAACTCCCCCCGTACGGTGTGGCCCGGACCCTTTGGGGCCATCATGATGACATCGACGCCGGGTTTGGTTTCGATCAGCCCGAAATGCACGTTAAGGCCATGCGCAAACGCGATTGCCGCCCCTTCGCGCAGATTGTCATGGACAAAGGTTGCATAGGTGTCGGCCTGCAACTCATCTGGCATGGTCATCATCAGCACGTCGGCCCAGGCCGAAACCTCTGCCAGGCCCATCACGGTCAGCGCCTCCGCCTCCGCCTTGGCGCGGCTCGACGAGCCTTCGCGCAGACCGATGGCCAGGTGCTGAGCGCCTGAATCGCGCAGGTTCAGCGCATGCGCATGCCCCTGGCTGCCATAGCCGATGATCCCGACTTTTTTGTCTTTGATCAGATTGATGTCGCAGTCGCGATCGTAATAGACCCGCATCGGTCCCTCCCATTTCTGTGCCGGGGCAGCATAGCGGCGGGGCGGTGATCTATTTCCCCCATTTTTCGGGTTGAGCGGTGGATGTGAAATTTTTATTCCTGTTTTGACGATTTACGGAATTCTTATGCTTGATGACACTGACCGCCGTCTCCTCCGCCTTCTGCAGGCCGATGCGGCCCAAACCAAGGCAGAGCTTGCCGCCGCTGCCGGCCTTTCGCCCGCGGCGGCCTGGCGGCGGGTGGAGCGTTTGGGCGCGCGGGGGGTGCTGGCGGGGCGCCAAGTCGTGCTGGATCCCAGGGCGCTCGGGTTCGAAGTGCAGGTGTTTTTGCGCGTCAATCTCGACAAAACCGCGCCCAACGCCTTTGACGCCTTTATTGACGCGGCTTGGCGGATCCCGCATGTGACCGCGATCCAGACGCTGCTCGGCCGGGTCGACATCCGGATGGATGTCGTTGCCCGCGACCTCGCCCATTATCAGGAGGTCTATCAGACCCGTATCCTGGAACTGCCCCATATTGCCGATATCGAGGCGCTGATGCTGGTGGCAGAGCTCAAGAACAGTGTCGCGGTGCCTGTCTGATGGCGGTCGATCTTGACGATTGGGATCGGGCAATCCTGCGGGTTTTGCTCGACGATGGCGGATTGGGGGCCAAGGCCGTCGCCGCCGCCGTGGGGATGAGCCAGCCGGCGGTCTGGCGGCGGATGCGGGCGCTTGAGACCGCGGGCGTGATCGCGGGGCGGCGCGTCACCGTTGATCGGGCGGCGCGTGGCTATGGCGTGACGGTGGTTCTGGGCGTGAAGCTGGCTGGGCGCGGGCGTGCGGGCCCGGCGGAGTTTGAGCGGGCGGTGCTCGCCATCCCCGAGGTGCAGCTCGTCCAACATGTGCTGGGGGTTTATGACTACCGGCTTCGTGTCGTGGCCCGCGACATCGCGGATTTTGAACGTGTTCTGCGGCGGCGGATCATGACGTTGCCGGGCGTGGGAGAGATCGAATCGAACGTCGTTTTGTCCGAGCGGGAGCGGCCGCCACCGCTGTGACCCATGCGCCCGTGACGCGCGCGCTCAGGGCTTGCCGGAGACCGTCCCTTGCGGTGCACCAAGCCCCACCTGCATCGCAACCCGCCGCAGCGGTGTCGCATCCAGCAGCCTAAGGCCCGCATTGCGCAGATCGCGCAGGGGTTGCGGCCCGGCCAGGGCTGCGCGGTTCAAAAGGTCGACGCCGGCCATCCGCGCGGCGACCGGGGCATACCGCGTGCGGTGATAGCGCGACAGGATCCCGGCGGCGCCGGGATCGGCCGCGCCGCGGGTCAGCGCCGTCAGCGCGCGCAAATCGCCAAGCGATGTGTTCAGCCCCTGCGCCCCGATGGGCGGCATGACATGCGCGGCCTCCGCCACCAGGGCCAGGCGCGGCCCGTCAAAGCGGCGCGCAAGCTGGTTGACGATTGGCCAAACCGCCCGTTTTCCGGCCAGGCGCAGCGGGCCAAGGACACCGCAGGATCGGGCGTTAAGCTCTTCCTCGAACGCGGCGTCGTCGAGCGCGTGAAGCCGCCCCGCCACTGGCCCCCGCTCCATCCAAACCACGGCAGAGTGCGGCACGCCGGCGCGATCGGGCAGCGGGACCAGTGTAAACGGCCCGCCGGTGCGGTGGATCTCGGTCGAGATATTGTTGTGGGGCAGGGGGTGGGACACGGCGAAAACCAGCGCCTTTTGGCCAAAGCCCCAACGCCGAACGCCGATACCCGCCGCTTTGCGCAGACGGCTGTCGCGTCCGTCGGCTGCGATGGCCAGCCGTGCGTGCACCCGGGTTCCGTCGTCCAGCGCCACGGTGTTGACGTTCGACCGCGCCAGCGCGCCGGTCACCGCACAGCCGAACCGGACGCGCACGCCCGGCAGTTGCGCAACCTCCGCCGACAGCCGCGCCCGCAAGGGCGCGTTCAGGACGTTGACCCCAAACCGCGGCCGCCCGGTGTCCACGGCGGCAAACGCGGCGCTGGTGCGCACGGCGTTTTCCCGCCCGCCAGCGTCGAGAAGGCGCATGGTCGCCAGGTCCGTGGCGCCGTCTGCAAACACCGGCCAAAGCCCGATTTCGGTCAGAAACGCAATCGAAGGCTCCAAGATCGCGGTGCTGCGCAGATCGCTGTCCTCGGTCGCCGCGCGCTCTGGACCCGGGCCGGCGTCGACCAAAAAGACCGACCGACCCTCTGCTACGAAGGCCGCCGCAGCGACCAAACCGGCGATGCCGCCGCCTGCAATAAGAACATCAACGTCTATCATAAAGCGGAGGGTAGGTCGTCGCCCGGCGATGGAAAGCGCCCGCGTCCAAGCTGCGACAGAAAGGCCGTCAGATCGCCGGTGCTGTGATCGACATGCGGCGCCTGGGTTGTCGGTCCGACATGGACCGTGCGCATGCCCAGCGCGAACGGCACTTCGAGGTTGCGGATGTCATCCTCGAACATCGCGGCAGAGCGGGTCGCGAGCCCGGCTTTCTCGAAGATCGCGCGAAACGCCTCCGGCGACGGTTTGGCGCGATAGCCTGCGTCCTCGACCCCAAAAATCGCGTCGAACCCTTGGCCGAGGCCCCGCGCCTCCAAAACCCGCAGCGCATGCGCGCGGGAGCCATTGGTATAGACGATCCGCCGCCCCGGCAGCGCCCGGATGGCCGCATCCAGCGCCGGGTCGGGCGTAAGCGCGCTTAAGTCGATATCGTGAACGGCGGCAAGAAACGGATCGGGCGCCACGCCATGCTCGGCCATCAGCCCGGCCAGCGTCGTGCCGTATTGGCGCCAATAGGCGTCGCGCAACGCCGCGGCTGCGGTGGCGTCCACCCCCAACAGCGTCGCGATAAACTCCCGCATCCGCGCCTTGATCTGATCGAAAAGCGGCGCCTCTGCGGGGTAGAGTGTGTTGTCGAGATCGAAGACCCACTGGTCGATATGCTCAAACTTAACGCGATTCATGCGTGCGGGTGTACCCATCATGCGCGCAAGAGCAAGGCAGAGCGCATGCGCGGGCTCGACATTTTGGGCAGTGCCCGCTACCTCCCCAAAGGTCGGAGCCAACAGAGGATGGACCTTTTGAGCGATCTTCAGGCGCGCGATGCGTATGATCTGCTGCTGGATGCGATTGACGCGGGTGATTATCGGCCCGGCGACCGGCTGGTTGAGGCCGATTTGGCCGAGCGGTTCGGATGCTCTCGCACGCCCGTGCGCGAGGCGTTTCAAAGGCTGGAAACCCAAGGGATCTTGACCCGCGACGGGCGTTCTTTGATCGTGGCATCGCTGGACCACAATCAAATGGCCGAACTTTACGTTGTGCGGACGGAGCTGGAGGGGCTTGCCGTGCGCCTTGCCGCCCAGCATGCGGCACCCGAAGAGATCAAGGTGCTTTACGACATGATCGAAGAGGACCGGCGCCTGATCAATGATCCCCAGGGCCTCAGCCGGTCCAACAAGCGGTTTCACCGGCAGCTGCATCTTGCCTCGCACAACCGCTATTTGGTGGCCCAGCTTGAAATCGTGCACCGCGCTATGGCGCTTTTGACGACCACATCCTTTGCCCGCTCAGGCCGCGGCGAAACGGCGTTGGAGGAGCATCTGGCCATCGTGCAGGCAATCGAGGCGCGCGATGGCAGTGTGGCGGAGGCCGCGATCCGGGCGCATATCTCTGTGGCCTATGAGACCCGTCTCAAACTTGGCGCTGCAGCGATTTGACCTCCGGCAAGACAGCGGACAGCGCAAACAGCGCCTTGCCGCGGCTGATCGTTCATATCGGCGTGACGCGGACGGGCTCGACGGCGCTGCAGGGGTTTTTTGACAGCAACCGCACGCTTTTGCCCGCGTTCGGGCTTGGCTATCCGCGGGCGCTCGACGCGGCGGGGCGGCCGGCGGCGCATCATGGCGGGCTGGTCGCGGCGCTGCGCCACCAGCTGACCAATGCCGCGCCGCACCCCGTTCTCGGCGCGCCAGAGGCCTATCTCGACGGATTGCTCTCGGGGGTGCGGGGGCGGCGGACGACGGTTCTAAGCGCTGAGGGGCTGGCCGAAATGGGTGCCCCTGCCGCCACCTTGATCGCGGGCCTGCAGGCGCGCTTCGATGTGACCGTCATTCTCTACTTGCGACGCCAGGACGAATGGGCGCTGTCGGCTTACCGTGCGGCGGTCGTCGACCCGGAGGTGTGCGAGGCACGCAGTCTTCCCGCCTGGCTTGAGGATCCAGCGACGGCGGCGCGGATGGATTATGCGGCGATGGTGTCGGTTTGGGGCGACGCGCTTGGCGATGGCGCGATCCGTCTTTTGCGCTATCCGCATGAGACGCCGCTGGTTGCAAAATTCGTGGCAGCGGCGGGTTTGCCGCAGGGGCTGCTCGCGCTGCCCAACCGGCGGCGTCGGTTGCGCGAAAGCGTGGGCGATGCCGAGTTGGAGGCGCAGTTGCGGGCCAATGGCGGTCCGCCCACGGTGCCCAATCTGTCCATGGCGGCGCGCGATAAGCTGTTTGAGCGGCACCGCGACGGCAATATCGCCGTCCGCCGCCGCTTTCGCCCCGATCTTGAGCGTCTGTTTACGCTGGTCTGAGTCTCGGGAAACCCGTGTCGCCCCGGCGCGCGTTAACGGGGTGCAGGTTGGCAGGCCCTTTGCGCGCGGGCCGCACCCACGGGGCCGGTTTTGGGACGAGCGCACGATCCCCTCTGGCGGCGCCTTTCCGCCTGGGCTGCGCGCAAAAGACAGCGGGGATCACCGCCGGCAAGCGCAACGCGGCGCTTCAGCCGGCCCGCATTTGGCATTGGAGAGGGCGGGCGGATGGATTGGCCGGTGCCCGTGTCAGAGCAAGCGCGCACCGAAAGCGTCCACGGATCATGGCGCACCGCGCCCGCCACCACGACGATGCTGGGGCCCCGCAAAACCCCGCCCGGTGTGCCGTGCCGAGGGTCAGGCCGACCCGATCCTGACGCGGAGTGCGGCCTTCGGTTTGCTGTCCCAAAAAAACCGAGGATGGCGCCGGGCGCCACCCGGCGCTGGGCATGGCTGAGAGTGGTTAGT
>CALCPC010000304.1 GCA_937900975.1 uncultured Paracoccaceae bacterium | reverse complement strand
CTCTTCTCTTTCGCGCGCGCTGGGAAAGCGGGGGTTTGAGGTTGTGTGCTTTGCCTCGGCGCTGGCCTTTGCCGAGGCTTATGACCCTGAGCAAGCCGGGTGTATCCTGCTGGATCAAGGCATGCCCGGCATGACCGGTTTGGAGCTGCAAGCGCACCTGGCCCGCAAGGGCTATACGATCCCGATTATCTTTATCACCGGCCATGGCGGTGTCCCGGAATCGGTTCAAGCGATCAAAGCGGGGGCCATCGATTTCCTCGAAAAGCCCTTTTCGCCCGACGTTTTGGTGCACAGCATTCAGGCCGCACTTGACGCCGATGCCAAGGGACGGGCGGACCATCACCGCCAGGCGCAGGCGCGGCTTCGCCTTGACACGCTGACCCCGCGAGAGCGGGAGATCGCGGATTTTATCTTCGCCAATCCGTCGACCACGTCCAGCAAAGAGCTCGCCCGCGCGCTGGACATCAGCCCGCGCACGGTCGATCATCACCGCGCGCGGATCCTTGAGAAGATGGTGCTAAAGTCGATTGCCGAGCTGATCACTGTCATGTCCGCCGCCCAAGCGGTGCGGTCTTAGCCTGCCGCGCCGGCCAGCGCCCCCCGGCACACAGAAAACCCGTCGGCGCTGCGCCCCACCGGTCCTATGGCAAAACCGTCTCTGACGCGCAGCCTGGCTGCGACCCGCGGCACCCCTAGGCAGATTTGCCTAGGCGTTAATGGCAATACAGCCAAGCCCAGTCGCGTGGCATGGTGAAGGTGTCATCGGGGTCCCACCAGGCGTATGCGCCCCGACATGGTGCGTTACGAGTTGGCCGGCGTTTCCGGCGTGTAGAGGTCCCAGACCTCGGTTTAATGATCTGACGTGATGGTCGCCGGGGGGGCGATCGTCACGTCAGTGCAAACCCCTTCCCCAGCCCCGTGGACAAGTCTCGGTTTTTAGCATAGAGATTTGCGGATATGACCCCGGCGTCAACGGGGCAGGTGTCCAACGGCACCGACGAAGGGGGAACGGATCATGGCCCAAGGGCCAGCCGGCGCCGTGTTTTTTGGACTAGAGCCGGCCCAATACCGCAGTGAAACGCGCCGCTTGCGGCTGAACGGTCAAAGCACCAGCATCCGGCTGGAACGGGCGTTTTGGACCATCTTGGACCGCATGGCTGAAGAGCGCGGGATGAGCACGCCGGGCTTTCTCTCGGCCCTTCATGCCGCCGTTTTGGAAACGCGGGGGGAGCCTGCCAATTTCGCGTCGCTTCTGCGCTGCATCAGTCTGGCATACCACAGCCGGGGGCCCTTGGGCGTCGCGGCGGAGTAAAAACGGCTTTGGGTAGTAGCGGGCTACTACCTAAGGCAGAGCGTTGCCTTCTCTCATTACCGTGTTGCTTTTCAACTTACGGGCTTTGCCGCTGTGCAAAGATCCCGCAAGGCGCGCACAGACGCGCCATGGAAAGCGGCAAAACCTTTTGGGAGGACCACATGACGACATCAATAAAAGGCGTTCTGCCGCTGATCGCAGGGGCCGCGCTGCTGGCGGTCCCGGCCTTTGCGGGCAACACATCCAGCCTCACGCATTCGGTGGTGCTAGAGGATTTGGACGCGCCTTGGGATATGGCCTTTTTGGCCGATGGCACGATGTTCTTTACCGAAAAATGCCATGGGCTTTCGGTTCGGATGCCATCCGGCTCGGTCAACAAGCTGCTTGGGATGAGTGAGACCGAAGGCTATGCCAGCACGGCCGAGGATCTGTTTTGTGAGGGGCAGGCGGGCATGATGGGTGTCGCGGTCGATCCCGATTTTGCGAACAACCGTCGGATCTATGTTTATTCCACCTCAAACATGGTCACGCCGCACACCAACCGCCTGATGCGGCTTGTGGTGGCCGATGATTTCAGCGGCGTGTCGGACCGGACGGATATCGTGGACGATGTGCCGTACAAAATGACGGCCTCCGACCACCCGTTTGGCGGTCCGGGCGCGCATATTGGCGGGCGCGTGCGGTTCAATCCGGCCGATGGGTATCTGTATCTCACGACCGGCGACAACCACAATCATCTGGTCCCGCAAAGCCCGACGCTGATGGGGTCGAAGGTTTTGCGCATCGATACCGACGGCAATGGCGCGCCTGAAAACACGCCCCCCGACGGGTTCGACCAGCGCACCTACACCTATGGGCACCGCAACGTCCAAGGGATTGCCTTCCACCCCGCCACGGGCATGGCCATCACGGCCGAGCATGGCCCCTGGCACTCGGACGAGATCACGCTTTTGGTCAACGGCGGCAACGCCGGTTGGGACCCGCGGCCCGACATGGCCGGACGCGGGCCGTGCCCCGACGATTATTGCGGCTACAGCCCGAACCAAATGGACGGGATGGACCGCTATGAGCGGGCATCGTTTATGCCGATGACCGATCTTGACACCTATCCCGACGCGATGCCGCCAATGTGGGACAACAATGGCTGGTCCCAGGGCACGTCCTCGGCCGTGTTTTTGGAAGGCGAGGCCTGGGGCGCATGGGATGGCTATATGGCCGTTGGCGTGATGGGCATCGGCTTCGGCGGCACGCCGCTTGGCCAACGCATCGATGTGTTTGAGCTGTCGGAAGACGGGTCGGAGGTGTTTGATGTTGTGGAGATGACCTTGCCCGCGGGGATGGAGGCGGGGCGCTTCCGCTCGGTCGTGCTGGGCCCGGATGGCAGCCTTTACACGGCGGTGGATGAGGGGATCATCCACAAACTGACGCCCTAACGCACCGTCCGCTCTCGGCAAGCGCACAGCGTCGCGCCCCGGCTTTCGGGGCGCGGCGTCTTGGTTTTTGGGCCACTGTCGCGGGGTGGTGCGTTTCGTGAAGTTCCCAGGCCGTCAGGCACCCCAGAACGTGTTGAGATTTATGATTTCAGGCAGCGTTTTAGGCTGTGTCACGAAACGCTTTAGTCGCCGAAGATCAGGCGATGGGAAAGGGTGGCGCGCAGCGTTTCGACGCGCAGGACGTGCCGGTCGCCTTCGCGGCGCCAGTCGGTGTCGGTGCCCGGGCCAGACATGGTTGTGTTGGCGCGCAGAAAGACGCCGTTTTGAAAGAACAGGAGGCGTTTGATGCCGGCGGGAAAGGTGACGCGCACCGTCGCATCGCCGCCGCCGCTGCGCGCAACGGCAGCGGCGCAAGGGGCCAAGGCGCGCGCAGGTCCCACGGCGCAGGCGACGGTGCCAGTGGCGTCGAAGTCGCCACGCCGGGCCCGGGCGGCACTGTCATCCTTGCCATAGACGATCTGGCCGTCGTGTCCGGGCGCCGGGCGTAAAGCGGATGCTTGGACAAAGCCCGACGGGCCCTTCGGCCAGCGGCGGACGCGGCACCAGCCTTGCGCGTCGCAGCCCCGGTTGTCCAGCAGCGTGCCGGGGGCCAGGGCAGAGGCGGGTGTCGACGCATCGGGTGCGGCGTAGATCTCGGCGCCGCCGGGCGCGACGGCCCAACGCCGGACGCCGCCCTCTTCCGCCGCGGCAACGGGTGGCGCGGCCATGGCGCCACCGGTCCCAAGGCAAAGGCCGACAAGCGCTGCAAGGGTGAAATCTCGCATAGATCCTCCGTCCGTTCCGTCGCGCCAAGCGTGCCACAATCAAGCCTTCCTGTCGCCGGCTGCGCGGGTGGGGTGACCGGATAAAAGAGAGTGGGCAGGTGACGACCGTCGCGCAGCGGGGCTGCTGTGCCCGCGCCCGCCTGAAGGCGCGATGGGAAAGAGAAGGGCCCGAAGGGCATGGCCGCATAGCCCCCAGACTGGCCAGTGCGGACGCGCGGGGGGGGGCGGCCTAAGTCTCTCCTCGGTGCCGGGGGGTGGCGCAAGTCCTCCGGCGGGCGGGCTCGCCCTGTAGACACTGCCACCGCCCGCAATCATGGACTTTGTTGCCCAGCTTTGACGCGGCGCTTTCGTCCGGTGCCCCAACGGGCTAGTTGTGGCCGGTGTCCGCGCGGAAATCAGCGCCGCAGTCGCCGGGCGCAAAAGCCGCGTCTTTGCAAAGCGCACCGACGGCGCTTAAGCCCGGCACGATGCGCGTACCTTGACGAGACGGGCCGGGGGCGCAGGGCCCAAGCATGCCTTCGGGCTGATCGCTGGGCGCGCCGATGGCGTGATAACCGGGCGCGCCCGTGGCGTGACAACCGGGTGCGCCTATGGCGTGAAAACCGGACGCACCGGTGGAGCGATGGCCGGGCGAGCCGGTGGCGATATGACCGGCCGCACCTGCGGCGCGAGGACTGGGCGTGCCTTTGGCGCGAGGACTGGGCGTGCCTTTGGCGCGAGGACTGGCCGCACCTGCGGTGCGAGGACCGGGCGTGCCTTTGGCGGGAGGACAGGCCGCTCCTGCGGTGCGAGGACCGGGCGTGCCTCTGGCGCGAGGGCAGGTCGCTCCTTTGGCGCGAGGGCAGGGCGCACCTTTGGCGTGATGACCGGGCTCGCTTGTGGCGTGACGACCGGGCTCTCCTGTGGCGCGACGAATATGCGCGACTGTGGCGATATGACCGTCCGTGCCTGTGGCGCGAGGACCGGGCGTGCCTCTGGCGCGAGGGCAGGGCTCACCTTTGCGTGATGACCGGACTCACCTTTGGCATGATGACTGGGCTCGCCGTTGGCGTGACGGTGCCCGGTGTAGCGGCGGGGCCCCGGCGCGGAGACGTCCGGCGGCACGGCGCTTGCGCGTGTTGCTGCTGCACAATCGCCCATTCCAAAGCCTATGGCGCGGCGCTACACCCACCGATATGACCGACGAACAAGCACTGATCGGACCCGTCCTTTTGCTTGACGATCTGACCCCGGCGGTGGCCGAGCTCGCGCTTTTGGTGCTGGCGCGCGGCGATGCGGTGCCGCCGCCGGCTGTGCTGGACGGCGCGTCGGTCGCGTTTGACCGGGTGGCCACGTTCGACCGGGTCTCGGTCTGGCGCGCGCCACTGCGCGTGGCCCTTCCGCGGCGGTTTTCCTATCGTTGGAACGGGGTCGACTATCCAGTGGCGCTGGATCTGAGCGGCGATTGCCGGCTGGCCTATGTGTCCTGCAATGGCGAGGAGCATGGCGATCTCGACCGCGACGCGGACGAGCGCAACGTGATGTGGAAACGCCTTGCGGCCGAGCATGACGCCGCGCCCTTCGCGCTTCTCTTGCATGGGGGCGATCAAATTTATGCCGACGAGGTCAAAGATGGGCATGCGCTGACCCGGGACTGGCCCGTCTCGGTGCCGGAAAAACCGGATCCCGCCGCGCTGGACGGGTTTCGCGCGCATCTTCGCGCGGGTTTCGGCGCGCGCTACGCCGCGCTTTACGCGATGCCAGGCTTTGCCACGCTGGCCGCCCGGGTGCCGTCGCTTATGCAATGGGACGACCATGATATCTGCGACGGCTGGGGCTCTCTGGCCGCGTCGATCACGCAGTCGGCCGTGGGCCAAACCCTCTATGAGGTCGCGCACGCGGCAACGCTTGCCTTCCAGCACGGCGCCACGCCCAAGACCATGCCGGCGCGCTTTGGCGACGCTGCCGGGCGGCATCTTGGCTGGCAGGTCAAAGCGCCCGGTTTTCGCATCCTCGCCCCCGACCTGCGGGGGGAGCGGCAGCTAGACCGGGTGATGGGCCCCGCGGGTTGGGCGTTCACCCGCGAGGCGGCCCTGCCGGCAGAGCCCGGCCACAGCTTTCTGATGTCAAGCGCGCCGCTGCTGGGTCCGCGCCTGTCGCTGATTGAGCGGGCGATGCGCTGGTTGCCGGGGGTCCAGAAATACGAGGATGATCTGCGCGACCAGTGGCAAAGCTATGCCCATCGCGCCGCCTGGATCGAAATGCTGGACCTTGTGCGCGCGATGACGGACGATCCGGCGGCGCGCGTTACCGCGCTGTCGGGTGAGATCCATTTGGCGACCCGGGCCGAGATGCGGTTTGAAAGCGGCAAGGTGTTGCACCAGCTTGTCGCCTCGGCCATCACGCACCGCCCGCCGCCCCGGGCCTGGGCCCGCGCGTTGGGCGCGCTGGCGGCTTTGGGTGAGGATCCGATCCCCCGCGCGCCGATCCGCATCCACCCCCTGCCGGGCCAGCGCCAACGCTATCAGGCCGAGCGGAACGCGCTGGTCTTGACGCGCACAGGCGATGCCTGGTCCGCGGTTTGGCTGTTGGAGCAATCCGGCACCACCCCGCCGCTGGCCCTATAGCGTTCCGTGACAGACCCGCGACATCAAGCGTATAACAATGCGTTG
>CALCPC010000303.1 GCA_937900975.1 uncultured Paracoccaceae bacterium | reverse complement strand
GGGTGGGGGGGGGGGGGGGGGGGGGGGGGGGGGGCTGTTTGCGGGGTGGCGCCCGAATGGGGTTCGGTTAGGTTGGGCGCTCCGGCGCGCTGTCCGCTGGGTTCAGCGTGCGGGGCATTACTGGTGCTGGGCGTCGATGCCAGCAGGGTGCGCGCCTCGGCGATGGCGCGATGTTCAAGCGCACCGCCGCCGATGGTGCCGGTCGTCGCGGTTGCGTGGACCAGCATCGACGTCCCGGTCTCCCGCGGGACAGAGCCGCGGTGACGGACAATGACGATGCGCACGACCGCGCCGTGATTGGCCACAGCCTCGGCCAGCGCGTCGCAGTCAAAGCTCATGCGGTTGCCGGGGCTGCACCGGGGCACCGGCGGCGTTGGTGGCACGCGCTGCCGCGACGCGGCCCTTGGCGTCGGCGCCCGCCCATGCCGCACCCTTTAGCCGGTCAACGCTGCGCAAGATACGCTCGGGCGTCGCTGGCGCGTTGAGTGCGGGGTAGCCGGGACCTGCGGCGCCGACCGCATGGGAAAGCGCCATAAGGGCCGAGATACCCAGCATCAAGGGGGGCTCCCCGACGGCTTTGGAGCGATAGACCGTCTCCTCTCGGTTTTCGCCATCCCAAAGGGCGACATTGAAGACACGCGGCCGGTCGGACGCGGCCGGGATCTTGTAGGTCGCCGGCGCATGGGTTTCGAGACGGCCAGCGGCGTTCCAAACCAGCTCTTCCATCGTCAGCCAGCCCGCGCCCTGGACATAGCCGCCCTCGATCTGGCCTATGTCCAGCGCAGGGTTCAGCGAGCGTCCGCAATCGTGAAGAATATCGGCCCGCAGGATCCGGTTTTCCCCCGTCAGCGTGTCGATGGCCACTTCGGTCACGGCTGCCCCATAGGCGAAATAGTAAAATGGCCGCCCGCGACCCTGCAGCCTGTCCCAGGTGATCTTGGGCGTTGCGTAAAACCCGGTGGACGACAACGAGACCCGCGCCATATAGGCCGCGGCGACAAGCGCGTCGAAGGCCACACGCTCCCCCCCGATGTGGACGGCGCCATCCGCGAAGCGGATCGCCGCGACGGGGGCTTGCCAGCGCTCGGCGGCGAAGGCGATCAGGCGGTCGCGGATCGTCTCACAGGCCGCTTTGCAGGCCATGCCGTTCAGATCGGTGCCCGAAGAGGCGGCCGTCGCGGATGTGTTGGGGACCTTGCCGGTATCGGTCGCGGTGATCCGGATCGCGGAGAGGGGCTGCGCAAAGACCTCAGCCGCGACTTGCGCCACTTTGGTGTTCAGCCCCTGGCCCATCTCGGTCCCGCCGTGATTGAGGTGGATCGAGCCGTCGGCATAGACGTGCACCAGCGCGCCGGCCTGGTTGAGATGGGTGAGGGTGAAGGAAATGCCGAACTTGACCGGCGTCAGCGCGATCCCGCGCTTAAGAACCGGGCTTTCGGCATTGGACGCCTCTATTTCGGCCCTGCGGGCCTTATATTCGGCGCTGTCGGCCAGGTGGCCGACCAAATCGGGGAGAATATTGTCGTCCACTGTCATGTGATAGGGCGTCACGTTGCGCGGGGCCGGACCGTAGAAATTGGCCTGCCGAACCGCCAGCGGGTCGCGGTTAAGGGTGTGGGCGATATGGTCCATCACACGCTCGATCCCCACCATGCCCTGCGGCCCGCCAAAGCCGCGAAACGCCGTCGCCGATTGCGTGTTGGTCCGCAGCCGGTGCGAGGTGATCGCGATGTCGCCAAGGTAGTAGGCATTATCGGCATGCAGCATCGCGCGGTCGGCAACCGGCAGGCTGAGGTCGAGCGACCAGCCGCAGCGGATGAGCTGCGTGAAGCGGATGCCTTCGACGCGGCCCGCGTCGTCGAAACCGACGTCGTAGAGGATCCGGAAATCGTGGCGTTTGCCGGTGATGACAAAATCATCGTCGCGGTCGTAGCGCATCGTTGCCGCGCGGCCGGTTTGGCGTGCGATCAGCGCCGTTGCGACGGCCAGCGCGTTGCCTTGGCTTTCCTTACCGCCGAAACCACCCCCCATGCGGCGCGTCACCACCCGGACCGCGGCATAAGGCAGGCCCAGCGCTGCGGCGACTTTGTGCTGAATTTCCGACGGGTGCTGGGTCGACGCATGGACGGTCACGCCGTCTTCTTCGGGCAAAGCCGCGGCGGATTGGCCTTCGAGGTAAAAATGCTCCTGCCCGCCGATATCGATCGCGCCCGAAAGCCTGTGCGCCGCCCGGGCCAGCGCGGCATCGGCGTCGCCGCGGGTATAGGTCAGGGGCGGCTCAAAATGCGTTTCGGCCGCCAGCGCGTCGTCGAGGCTGAGGATCGGCGCCCGGCCTTCAATCCGGACGGTCGCAAGACGCGCGGCTTTCCGCGCAGCGAGATGACTGGTGGCCGCCACCAGAAAAAGCGGCTGACCGATATAGTGGACGCAGTCTGTCGCGAGCATCGGCTCTGGCGCCGGCGCGGGGGAGACATCGTTGGCAAAGGGCAGATCCGCCGCCGTCAGAACCGCCACCACGCCGGGGGCCGCGCGTACGGCCCGAAGATCCATCTCGACAATCCGACCGGCCGCCTCCGCCGACAGCCCGAAGGCCAGATGCAGCGCACCCTCGGGCAAGGGAACATCGTCGGTATACCGCGCCGCACCGGTGACGTGGAGGCGCGCGCTGTCATGGGGGTTGGGTTTGGCAACCGTCATAGGTGCGCGCCCCGAAGCGCCTGCCAGGTCTCATGGACCTTGGGGAGGCGGCGCTGTCCACCGGATGGCCGCGCGGGGCTGGCGATCTTTTGGACGCGGCCCGTTCTTACCGGGTCGCGGGCCGCGCGCCGACCGGGCGGCGGGGTCCAGGCGATGTCCTTTGCGGCGCGGCACACGGGACGCGCGATCCACGCGATGCCCTGGGCGCCGCCGCACATGGAATGTGCGATCCGCGCGATGTCCTTTGCGGCGCGGCACATGGAGTGCGCGATCCGCGCGATGTCCTGGGCGTTGCGGCGCACGGGATGCCAGTTCCGGGCGACGCGGCGCGTTGGCTGGTGCCAGGCCGTGTTTCGCGCCCGGCGGGGCCGTGCGCCCCTGCGCCCGGTGGGCATCGGGTTTTTTCGGCGAGCGCAGCGGGTCCGGGTCCCGCGCGGGCCGGTTGCGGCCGCGGCAGCCCCCCCGCCAGTCCGGGCAAGCGCCCCCGCCCCGGGCGGCAAGGCGTGGGCGCCAAACATGTTGGCCCCCCAGCTACCGGGGTCCCCCGCGCGCGCGGGGGCGTTTTGTGTTCCGCCGCTCCTGCCGCGCCCCCCGCCCGCCGTGTTGGCACGCCCACATCCTCTAACAGCGTTCTCAGCAACATGTTTTCGGCCGCGCGCAAACGATAGGGCGCCGAGGCGCGCATGTCCGAGAGCGGTTGGAAATCCGCAGCGAAGGCGGGGCCGGCGGCCTCGCACGTCGCGCGCGTCCAGGGGCGGCCCGTGATTGCCGCCTCGACCGCCAGCGCGCGTTTCGGCGTGCCAGCCATGCCGCCGAAGGCGATGCGGGCGCTGGCGACAACGCCATGTTCGACGGCGATGTTAAAACAGCCACAGACCGCCGAGATATCCTGGTCGAAGCGCTTGGACAGCTTGTGGCAGCGCAGCCGCGCGGGTCCGGACGGCAAAAGGACGCTTTCCACGAACTCCCCCGGGGCGCGATCCTGGCGACCGTATTCGAGGAAAAACGCCTCAAGCGGCAGAGT
>CALCPC010000302.1 GCA_937900975.1 uncultured Paracoccaceae bacterium | reverse complement strand
GCGGCGGCGCCGCCGCATAAAACTTCACGTCAATGTATCATAGCCTACCTCGATAAAATGTCCAGCGCACGGCTGACGGGTCCCGTGAACCGCATGGCGCCGCCAAGGACGACCAGGCAGTAACACGTCTCATCCCCGATCACGCGGGGCTGATGGTCGTCGTTGTGATCGGCAAGCGCGATGTCACCGCGCGCGTAAACGACGCCTTCGTCTTGCATTTGGCCGGTGAAAACAAGCGTCGCTTCGCTTGCATCATGGGTGTGATGCGGCATTGCCCGGCAAGCTGATGCTCATGCACACCGGGAAGGCGGAACCGCCACCGGATCTCATCCCCCGCTTCGGCCAGCGCCTGACGCACCGGCACGGGAAGCGGCATCTCGGGGTCGAAGGGCAGCGGCGCGGGGCGCGCACGCTCTGGCGCGTCCAACAGCGCCAGCGTCGCATCCAGCGATGGACCCGGCTCGGACGGCTCAGCGTCGAGGAGGGCGCCGGAAATCGACTCGTAAAACGCAGCCTCTCGACGCCGCTCGGCGGAATATGTCAGATGCGCACCGACAAGCAGGCTCATCCCCTCGGACAAGGCGCCGCTGGCGTAGGCCGCGATGTATTCTGACATTGGGTTCGGCTGTATCATGTCCGGTCCTGTGCTCTTGTGGTGGGATTACGCAGCCTCAGATCGATCGGATCACCGGAAAACCCATTTGTTGGTGAAGAGGGTAAGGCAGGGCCATATCAATGCAAGATGACCAAACGCGCCGCAGTGGCGTCTTCCTTTACGGACCGTTTCTCGCGCCCGAACTTTTGGCGCTGGCCAACCCTGCGGCGCGGCCGAGCGGCGCGGCCGTTCCAGCGCGTCTTCCCGGCTGGCGTCTTGAGACAAGCGATGACGCCGTCTTTCCACACCTGGTCGAAGACGCCGCTCACAGTGTTGATGGACTGTTCGTCGCCTGCGCGGACCCCTGGCAACTGCCACCTCTCTTTTCCGGTTTTGATATACTTATCAAAGAGATGCCCATAATCTTCAGCAAGACGCAGCGCCTGGCCAGGATCCCTTCTGCGCCGAAACCCGCGCACCGGCAAACCGTGCCGTGGCAAGAACCCGTTTGGCGCGCGCGGCACCTGCCCTTCGTCGCGGCCCTTTTGCGAGAGCGGGTTTGGGACCAAGCGGCGGGCGCAACCACGCCCGCGGCGCCGCTTGCGGCGCATCGCCGCGCATTGGCCGCAAACCGGGCCACAGCCGTGCCGCCCATCGATTTGCGCAGCGATTTTGGCCCCGGCGACATCCAGGATCTCCACCGCAGCCGCGTCTATTCGGGGATTTTTGCCCTCGACACGCTCCGTTATCGGCTCCGGCGCTATGATGGCGCGCTATCCCCAACCGTTGAGCGGGAGGTGTTTGTCAGCGGTGACGCGGTTTCGGTCCTGCCCTGGGACCCGCAGCGCGACCATGTGCTTTTGATCGAGCAAATCCGCGCGGGCCTTCTTGCGCGGGGCGAGGCCAATCCCTGGAACCTAGAGGTGATCGCGGGTCTCGTGGATCGCCGCGAGGCGCCAGAGGCCGCCGCCCGGCGCGAAGCGGCGGAAGAGGCCGATTTGACGCTGGGCCGGATGGAGACGGTCGCCGAATACTATTCCAGCCCCGGCGCGATGACGGAGTTTTTGACGGCGTTCATCGCCGAGGCGGATTTGGACCGCGCCCCCGGCGTGCACGGGCTTGCAAGCGAGGCAGAGGATATCCGCACGCTGGTGCTGCCCTTCGAGACGGCGATGGCGGCTGCGCGGCGGGGCGAGGTGCGCAATGCTCCAGCGCTTTTGCTGCTGTTGGCACTGGCCGAAAGACGGGCAGCATTGCGCAAGGCATGGCGCTAGGACGCGGCCTCCGCGAACGGCCAAAACCCGGCGTCTTCGCAGTCCGCACCCCCACCGGTCCAAGCGGGCCTTTCAGTTCAAGATCAGGGCACGAGCCGCGCGTGCCCTGGCATCAAGCCCGCTGAGGGACCAGCCCCATCGCGGTGGCACCCCAAAACCGCAGGCGCCACCGGCGCCCCAAATCGCAAATGCCCAAGGCGGTACTGCGAAACCGCCAGCGATGTCGGCGGCGGCGCCACAAAACGCGGGCACCGGGGGCGGCGCCACAAAACGCGGGCGCCGGCGGCGGCGCCACAAAACACAGGCACCGGCGGCGGCGCCACAAAACACAGGCACCGGGGGCGGCGCCACAAAACACAGGCACCGGGGGCGGCGCCACAAAACACAGGCACCGG
>CALCPC010000301.1 GCA_937900975.1 uncultured Paracoccaceae bacterium | reverse complement strand
CGTCCGCCGCATCATTAGGCGGGGTCGAAACGATCAGGTCAAAGCGTCCCGTCACCCCCTGCCCCCAATCGGCGTGCTGAAACGCGACGCGGTCGGACAGTCCAAGATCGACCGCCGACGCCCGTGCGACCCCCAGCGCCGACCGGCTGATATCGGTGGCGACGGCCCTGGCCGCCGGGCATTCGGCCAAAAGCGTCAGCGCCAAACACCCAGAGCCGGTGCCAAGATCCAAAAGACGCGACGGCCGGGGCCCGTCAAGCGCCAGGGCGATCAGCGTCTCGGTCTCGGGGCGCGGGTCAAGAACCGCCGGCGTGACGCGAAACATCCGGCCCCAAAAACACCGGGCACCGACGATCTGCGCGACCGGCTGGTGCGCGGCCCGCGCGGCCAGCAACGGCTCTAACCGCGCGGCCAGGTCTTGGGGCGCGGCGTCGCGCATCGCCAGGCCGATCCGGTCTGGCGCAATCCCCGCCGCATGCGCCAACAGCCGCCGCGCATCCCGTTCCGGCGACGCGACGCCCGCCCGGCGCAACCGGGGGACCGCATCGGCCAAAAGGTCCTGCAATATCATGGGCCAAGCTCAGCCAACCGCGCGGCCTGATCGGCGGCCATCAGCGCCTCTAGGATCTCATCAAGCGCGCCCTCCATCACCTGCTCTAGCTTATAGAGCGTCAGGTTGATGCGGTGATCGGTGACGCGCGCCTGCGGGAAATTATAGGTTCGGATCCGCTCGGACCGGTCGCCAGTGCCCACCTGCCCCTTGCGGTCGGCGGCGCGCGCCTCGGCCTGGCGCTGCCGCTCGGCATCGTAAAGACGCGCGCGCAAAACGGCCATCGCCTGGGCGCGGTTCTGGTGCTGGGATTTCTCGGAACTGGTCACAACGATGCCAGTTGGAATATGCGTGATCCGCACGGCGCTGTCGGTGGTGTTGACATGTTGTCCACCGGCGCCGCTGGCGCGCATCGTGTCGATGCGGATATCGCTTGTGGGAATGTCGATGTCGACCTCCGCCGCCTCGGGCAGCACGGCGACCGTCGCGGCCGAGGTGTGGATCCGCCCGCCTGATTCTGTGGCCGGCACCCGTTGCACGCGGTGCACCCCGCTTTCGAACTTTAAACGCGCAAAAACGCCCTCCCCCCGGATCGCCGCCACCAGCTCTCGCAGCCCGCCAAGCTCTGTCTCTACCTCCGACAGAACCTCGAACTTCCAGCCGCGCGCCTCGGCGAGTTTCTGGTACATGCGCGCAAGGTCGCCGGCAAAGAGCGCGGCCTCATCGCCGCCCGTGCCCGCCCGGATTTCCAGCACGGCGGGCCGCGCGTCGGCGGCGTCCTTCGGCAACAATGCGACGCGCAGCGCCTGCTCCCGCTCTGGCAGCGCGTGACGAAGTTGGGCAAGCTCCTCCTCCGCCAGGGGCTTCATATCCGGATCCTGCAGCATGTCCTCCGCCGCCGCCATGTCAGCCAACATCTTCCGATAGGCTTCGACCTCCGCCACGACGGGGCGCAACTCAGAATACTCTCGGCTGACATCGGCCAGGATTGCCGGCGCCAATGGCTCGGCCAGGCGCGCCTCAAGATAGTCGAACCGTTCGACAATTTGGGTCAGGGTGCTTTCCGGGATCATGACGGAGAGGTGCCGCCTCGTGGCGCGGCGGTCAAGGGCTGCCGGGCCGCGAGACGGCGCAAGCGCCCAGTTTCCGCGGCCGGTCGGAGCGTTGGCACGTTGCCGACGCTCCGAACAGCACTGCGCTCAAGCCCCGGGACGCGGCGCGGCGCGCGCCCAGTTGACCTGAAATCAGGCAGTTTTCCGCCCCCCCTCCGCTGCACCTTGGCCAAATTGGCGCAGGCAGATGGCAAGGACTACTCGGGCGCCGCCAAATTTGGTATGGTAATGCTATGTCAGTCCTAACGCTCATCGTAACGCTTGCATTGGCCGAGCCGGCCAGCACGATCACGGCGCAAGCCCCAGCGCTGCGGGATATTGAGTGTTACTGTACGGATGCCAGCGGGCAACGGATCGAAATGGGCGATATGATCTGCCTGAATGTCGGTGGACGGCAGTTCACGGCCCGCTGTGAAATGTCGCTGAACAATCCAATGTGGCGGGAAGTGTCGGACGGCTGTTTCGGCGTTTGACAGCGCGCGGCGAAAGGCGCTGAGGCACAATCCAAAACGCCAACACCCGTTTACTCGGCGAAACTCTCGATGGATTTAAGCCAAGACCGTGCCCGCGCCTCGTTCACACCCATATCGCTGTACCCAAACCGAGACCGCGTATAAAGCGCCAGCGTCGAGGTTGTGGTGTCGCCGAGGTCGAAGAATTGCACCGTGATGTAGTCGGGCATTCCCAAAGCCTCGGTCCGCTGGACATAGGTGATGTGCCCCGCGTCCACCGTGCCCGCAACACGTTCCACCCGCGGCTGCTCCATCACAAAGGTATCGAACGCCTCGGCCAGTGCGGCCGCCGACATCTCATAAATCGGCGCCTCTAGGTCGATCTGC
>CALCPC010000300.1 GCA_937900975.1 uncultured Paracoccaceae bacterium | reverse complement strand
CGCCACCATAGGCCTTGCGCGTTATCAGGGGCACTTTCGGCACCGTCGCCTCGCCATAGGCGAACAGAAGCTTGGCGCCGTGTTTGATCACGCCGCCGTATTCCTGCGCCGTGCCCGGCAGGAACCCCGGCACGTCGACCAGGGTCAGAAGCGGGATCTCGAAGGCGTCGCAGAAGCGGACGAAACGCGCGGCTTTGCGCGACGAATCGATATCCAAACATCCCGCCAGCACCATCGGCTGGTTCGCGACAACGCCCACGGGGCGACCATCAAGACGGATGAACCCGGTCAGGATGTTTTTAGCAAACGCCTCCTGCATTTCCAGAAAATCGCCCTCATCGGCCAGTTTCAGGATCAATTCGCGCATGTCGTAGGGCGTATTCGGGTTGTCGGGGAGCAGCGTATCAAGGCTCATCTCCACCCGGTCCGGCGCATCGAACACCGGGCGGGTGGGCGGTGCCGTGCGGTTTGAGAGGGGCAAAAAATCGAAGAGCCGTCGCACCTCCAGCAGCGTTTCGACATCGTTGTCAAAGGCCGCATCGGCGACGGAGGATTTCGCCGTATGGGTCCCGGCACCGCCCAGTTCCTCAGCCGTCACCACCTCATTGGTGACGGTTTTGACGACGTCCGGTCCGGTGACGAACATGTAAGACGTGTCGCGCACCATATAGATGAAATCCGTCATCGCCGGCGAATATACCGCCCCGCCCGCGCAGGGCCCCATGATGACCGAGATCTGCGGCACCACGCCCGAGGCCAGGATGTTGCGCTGAAACACTTCCGCATAGCCGGCAAGCGAGGCGACACCTTCCTGGATCCGGGCGCCGCCCGAATCGTTCAACCCGATCACCGGCGCACCGTTCTTCAGCGCCATGTCCATGATCTTGCAAATCTTCTGGGCGTGGGTCTCGGAAAGGGAGCCGCCGAGAACGGTGAAATCCTGGCTGAAGACGTAAACCATGCGCCCGTTGATCGTGCCCCAACCGGTCACGACACCGTCGCCGGGATATTTCTGCTCTGCCATCCCGAACTCGGTCGCGCGGTGCTGGACGAACATATCGAACTCTTCGAACGAGCCGGGGTCGAGCAGGACGTCCAGCCGTTCGCGTGCAGTCAGCTTGCCTTTTGCGTGCTGGGCCTCGATCCGCCGGGTGCCGCCGCCGATCCGGGCACCGGCCCGACGCTCTTCAAGTTCCGCCAATATTTCTTTCACGCCGGTCTCCCCTGCTTGCTGCATGGCACCATAGGCAGGCGCGCCAGCGCGTAGAAGCCCATTTTTGCGCGGTCTTGTGGGGGATAACGCGGTGCGCTATGCGCTGAACAGCGTTCAAGGGGAGGGGTCATGTCGGTTGCCGAGCGGCGCGCGGAATTGAGAGAGACGCTGATCGCGGCGGCAGAGGCGCGGATCGCGCGGGATGGGCTGGCCGGTCTGCGTGCCCGTGACCTCGCCGCCGATGCGGGCTGTGCGGTCGGCACGATCTACACGCTGTTCGACGATCTTTCGGCCCTGGTGCTCGCGGTCAATGCGCGCACGTTTCAGGCCATCGGCCAAACCGTCACCGCCGCGGTCGCGGCAGAGCCTGACCCGGCCCGGCAACTGATTGTCATGGGCCACGCCTATGCCCGGTTTGCCGCCGAGAACCCGGCACAGTGGCAGGCGGTGTTCGACGTCGCGCTGAAAACAGGGGCGGAGGCGCCAGCCTGGTATGCCGAGGCTGTTTCCGGACTTTTCGATATCATCGCGGCCCCCCTGACGCAGTTGCGCACCGATCTTGGACCCGGTGAAATCCGGCTATTGTCCCGTGCGCTTTTTGCGGCGGTGCACGGGATGGTGCGGCTAAGCCAGGAGGATCGGATTTCGGCGGTCCCAACGCCTGCGATCCCAGAGGCGATTGAGCTTTTGATCGGCTCCGCCGTGCGCGCGCCAAAGGCCAGTGTGGACCGCAAGCCAAGCTGACGCAACGTCAACCTGAACGCCGTTCAAAAACTTCTTGAACGGCGTTCAATAATGCCGCATACCCGGTTCATGAACAACGTTCAACGCTTGGAAGGGACCGAAAAATGCTGAAAACGCTCACCACACTGATGCGCGCCCGGGTCGCAGAGGAAGAGGAGGCGCTGATCGACCGGAACGCCGCGACGCTGCTCAACCAGAAGATCCGCGACTGCGAGGCCGGGCTTTCAGCAGCCAAAGCGACGCTTGCCACCACCCTGCAGCAAGAGCGTTTGGCCGCGCGCCAGCTTGGCGATGTAAGGGCCCGGATCGCAGACCTGACCGCCCGCGCCGAGGCGGCGCTTAGCGCGGACGACAGCGCGATGTTGACCCTTGCCGCCGAAGCCATCGCAGATCTGGAGGGCGAAGAGACCGCCCGCGCCGAGGCCTCCGCCGCGATTTCGGCCCGCGCCGCGCGGTTGCGCGCCTCGGTCGAGAAAGCGCATCGCAGGCTCCGCGATCTGCGTCAAGGGGCCGCGATGGCCCGCGCCGCCGCACGAGAGACCCGGGCGCAAAGCCGGCTTTCCCGCGCCCCAAGCTCAGATTTCGCGGAGGCCGAGGATCTGGTCGCGCGCATCCTCGGTCAGGACGACCCGTTCGAGCTGGACGAAATCCGCGCAGGGCTTGAGGCGGAGCTTGACACCAGAACCGCCGCCGACCGCCTGGCCGCTGCGGGCTATGGCCCGCGCCGCCGCTCTACCCCCGCCGACGTCATTGCCCGCCTGAAATCCGCAAACCCGAAAGGAAACTGAGATGAACACCGAATCCAACGCCGTCTACACCACCTTCAACCTGGCCGGCATCGCCGTTGCTTACGGGATGCTGGGGCTTTCGATCTGGCTTGCGCCCGTCGACCTTTCGACCAAAGGCTTTTGGGCCATGGGCGTCTTTCTTCTGACGCTGAGCCTTGTCAACTTTGTCAAATACCGGATCGACGACCGCGCCAGCCGCGACCGCATCGCCCGGGTCGAGG
>CALCPC010000299.1 GCA_937900975.1 uncultured Paracoccaceae bacterium | reverse complement strand
GCCGGCGGCTTTGATTGCCTTCAAAATATCGATCATATCGCGCGGGCTGACGCCCAGCGCGTTCAGCCCCTCGATCACCTGCGGCAGGCTGACGGACTCTTCGACCAAAGCCAAGCCGATGCCAGGCTCCTCCTCGATCTCGGCCTCGGTGCGCGGCAGGATGATTGGCGGACCCTCTGGCGCGAATGGGTTGGGCTGGATGCCGAGCGGTTGCTCCTGAACCCGCAGCGTCAGATTGCCCTGGCTGACGGCGACACGGCTGATCCGAACATCGGCGCCCAGCACAATCGTGCCCGAGCGTTGATCGACCACGACGCGCGCCTTTTGCGCGGGCGCAACCTCCACATTTTCGAGAAGGCTGATCAACTGCGGCAGCCCTGGCAGCCCCGGCTGGCTGAGATCGAGCTGCACGGTGCCGGAATCCAGCATCCGCGCGATGCGTCCGCCAATTCGCGTGTTGATCGCCTGTTCGATCCGGCTGGCGGTCGTGAAATCGGGATTGCGCAACGCAAGCCGCATGACCGAAATATCGGAGAGGGCGAAATCGATCTCACGCTCAATCCGCGCACCGGCCGGAATGACACCGGATGTTGGGACCCCTTGCGTCACTTGGGCCCCGTCGCCCTCTGCCGTGGCGCCGCCCGCGATGACAGAGCCTTGCGCAACGGCATAAATCTGTCCGTCCGCGGCGTTCATCGGCGTCATGATCAGCGTCCCGCCCAGAAGGCTGGTCGCAGCGCCGATGGTGGACACGGTCACGTCGATCTTGCCGCCCGCTCGGCCAAAGGGGGGCAGCGCGCCGGTCACCAGAACGGCGGCGACATTGCGGGCGCGAAATTGCTCGCCGGTCACGTTGATGCCAAGCCGTTCGAGAAGGTTGACCATCGCCTCCTCGGTAAAGGGTGAGTTTCTAAGCCCGTCGCCCGTTCCGTCGAGCCCGACAACCAGACCGTAGCCGACCAGGTCGTTGCCGCGCACCCCGTCGAATTCGACAAGATCCTTGATGCGGGCCTGTTGTGCTGCGGCAATCCCAGGCAAGGCCAGAAGGGCCAGCAGCAAAAGGACGTTCTGTCCCCAGTGGCGGAGGGTCATGTCACCTCAAAAAATTGGTGAAGGTCAGGTTCGAGACGCGGGCCGTGACGGTGTAAAGCGCGTTCAACTGGTTCTCGATATCGGCAAAGCGGACCGAGGCGTCGAAAGCGTCGACGCCGACAAGCTCTAGCTTGGCGAGTTGTAAGGCGCCAACCTCGGCCGTTATGAGTGTTTGCGTGACGGCGATGTTTTCCTCGGCGAAACCGAGATCGGTGCGGACAGCGATCAGATCCTGTTCGGCATCGCGGATGGATTGCGCCGACGCGCCGAGGATTTCGGCATCCGCACCCGGCATGCCCGGCATTGTCGAATGCCCAAAGGCCGCGGCGGTGGCGAGGCCCTTTAGAAGATCTTTCACCGCCCCGTCATCCGCACGCACGGCATAGTCGATGCGGTTGCCGTCCGGCGTCAGGATGCCGGCGGCATCCTCGGCCGAGCCATTGTAGATGGTCGTCTGAAACCCGCCGGTCGGATCATCAAAATAGAAATCGATATCCGCCAGCGCTGTGGTGGCGTCGGGGGCGGCATCGATCAGCGCGACGATGTCTTCAATGATGTCAGCCGCGGGGTCCAGCGGTTGCGTGGTTTCCGCGGCCCCCGCAAAGAGGTACCGCCCGGCATATGTGGTGTTGAAGGATCCGACGACCGTTTCAAGCATCTGCTCGGTCGACGCGGCGAAAAGACCAGCCGACACCATATCCTCGATCGCGACAGCACCCTCAAGATCGATCCCGACAGTGCCAAGCGCATCGAGCGCGTTGCCAAGCGCCGTTTGTGTCGTCGCGGCGCGGTTGGCGCCGAATGTCATGCTGGTGCTGTGCTGATCCAAAAGCTTGAGCGCAAGGTCAATCTCGTAAACCTCCCCCACATTGCCGTTAAGCGCCTCCACCAGATTGGCGCTGAGGCCGGTCGACATCTCATACCCGGCGGCCTGGAGCGACAGGCGCAGTGTCGAGGCAGAGTTCTGCTGCATCTGGTTATAGCTGAGGTCGGACATAGGCGCGATGAACATGGGTCAGATCCTCAGAAGAATGTCGAAAAGTTCGTCGATGACGCTGATCACCCGGGCATTGGCGGCATAGGCCTGTTCGACCAGGATCAGGTTCTGCAACTCGGCATCGGTGTTGACACCGACAACCGAGCTTTCGGATTGGCGCAGCGGCAGATTAAGGTTGCTCTCATAGCTCAGCGCGGCATCGGCACTCAGCTGATCCGTGGCAACTTCGCTTGAGAACTCAATCGCGAAACCGGTCATGGACACGGCCGTGACAACCCCCGTCTGCGCCGGTGGCGTCACCGGCGCTTGCGCGGCGACGACCAGATTGTTCAGGATCGTGGGGTTGCCGACATCGCCCGGGGCGGCCGCATTGATACCGTCGCGCAGGCGCCAAACCGCGCCGCCCTGCGCGGGATCGACGGCGGCGTTGAGCGAAAGATCGGCCGCAAGGCCCACAGTGTCGGCGGGGTTTAGCGCGTTGCCGCCATCGGTGAACAGCCCGGCATCGCCGGGGTTCAGCGTCGGATCGACGGCGGGATCCTCAAAACGCAGGATCAAATCCTCGGCCAGCGCGTCGAGCGTGGTGTTGACCGCAGGGGTGGTGACGTCGCGCACTTCAAAGCTCGCCGAAAGCGCGCCGCCGTCATATTGCCCAACGCCCGACCCATCGCCGATCACCACCGGGTCGCCATCGATGGTCAAGGGCGACAACCCGCCGCCGGTCAGCGTCATGTCCGGGGTGATCACGGGCGTGGGATCGAACCCAAGCTCCACGGCCTCCCCATCCAAAAGCAGCCCGCCGCCGGTGGTGTACAGCGCGATACCATTGTTGTCGCGCGGAAAAATCTGGATCGGCATGTATTCGGACAGGGCATCGACCTGCAGGTCGCGTTGATTGACCAGCGGCGCCGTTTCTCCGCCTGTCGCCTCGGCGGCCTGGATCTCGCCATTCAGCCGCTCAACCTCCGACAGGATCCCGTTGATATCATCGACCATCCGCGCGATGTCGCTGTCGGCCTGCTGCCGGACCGCACGCACATCGTCGGCGGCGGTGTTGATCGCGTTGGCATAGTCGCCGGCCGCGTTCGCCAGATTGGTCAGGTTTGCCGTCGCCGCAGGATCGTTCGAGGCCGCGACAAGCGCGGTCTCGAACGCAACGGCGTAATCGGCCAACGAGCCATCGACATCCGGCGTGCCGATGGCGTTGGCAAGCGCGGTCTGCGCCTCCTGCATGACGGAGGTGTAGCCAAGCGCGGTGTCGGAGGCGCGCCGGTTCGCGGTCGTCACCGGATCGGCGGCCAATGTCAGCCCCACGACGGCCACGCCCGCGCCCTCGCCCTCGACAATCGCAGAGGACAGTTCCACCGACTGCGCCGCGTAGCCCGGTGTCAGGGCGTTTGCGATGTTGTTGGCGATGATCTCGGTCTGTGTCGTCGCCGCGTTCAGCCCGGTTAGGGCCGTGTTCAGCGATGTGGTCTGGCTGGTCATGGTCCGCTCCCCCTCCGTCTAAGCGCTTAGCGTTTCAGGTTGGTGGTTTCCAGCAGCATCTCATCCACCGTTCGGATCACGGTGGCGTTGGAGGAATAGGCGCGCTGGGTCTGGATCAGTCGCGTCAGTTCCGCCGCGATGTCTGCGGTGGATTCCTCCCGCGCAAAGCCAATGATCTCCCCCGTTGGGCCTTTGCCCGCGTCCCAAAGGTAGAACGGACCGCTATCGGCCGAGATCATGAAGGCCTGGTTGTCGACGGCGGTCAGCCCGTTGGGGTTCGGCACATCGGCCAGCGGGATCTGGTACAGGGTTTGCGTGAACCCGTTGTCATAGGCGCCTTCGAGGAACCCATTCTCGTCCACTTCGATCGAAGTCAATGTGCCCACGGCCGCGCCGTTTTTGGTGATGTTGGTCGGCGCAAACTCCGCATCGAGTTGCGTCAGCCCGTCATCGGTGCCGGTCGCACCGATATTCACCGCGATCGGGCCGCGCCCGACGGTAATGTCGGCGATCCCGGTGTTGGGATCATAGCTTTCCCCGAAGGCCCCGGCCGTATTCACGGAAAAAATCGACCCGCCCGTGTTGGAACTGTTGTCGAAAAGGATCGTGAATTCCCCCACCGTCGCGCCCAAGGCACTGTCGGTCAGCGTCGCGGTCCATTCATTGGATTGCGGATCGGTCGCGTTCGGGGTGAAGGTGAAGGTCAGCGTCTCGGTCCCGCCGACATTGTCGATATAGGCGACATCCAGGGTATAGGGCGTGCCACCGATGGGATCGGTGGAATCCGTCGCCTCGGAGGGCAAGTTGGCGCCAATCGACATCTCTGTCGTCGGTTCTGAGGCGAACTGGTTTTGGTTGATCTGGACCGGCACCAGACCCTCGGCGCTATCACGGGGCACATTGGGGATATTGCCGTTGGCATCGGCGGGGAAACCCATCAGCACCAGACAGCTTTCCGAGACGAGATACCCGTCTTCATCCGTGCGGAAAGAGCCGGTGGAGACCAGCATCAAGGGGGGGTCCGGATCGTTGTCATCGACCGCGGACGACGTCGTCACCGGCAGCATCCCTTGCCCACCGACCGCAAGGTCTGTGGAGTTCGATGTCGAGACCAAGGACCCGCGTCCGTCCACTTCCCGATAGGGATCGACCGTCACACCGCCCGCAGAATAGGCCCCTTCGGTCTCGGAAATCACGACCGAAGAGAAATCCACGTCGGCGCGTTTATAACCGAAGGTCCCAGAGTTCGCGATGTTGTCGGAAATGGTGCCGAGCGCACTGGCGTTCGCGTTGAGCCCGCTTACGCCGGCGTTCAACGAAGAGGATATACTCATAGGTCAGGTCCCTTCTGGTGTCCCGTGCTTGCGCTGTCGGGTATGGGGACCAGCCCTTAAGATGAGACTAACCGTATTGGCGGACGCGGACGTCTCGCCCAAAACCGCGCCGAAAGTCCGCTAAAATTCAACCGACTTGCAGGGGCAATCCGCTTGGGTCTGCGCGTCGGATGCGCCGCGCCAGGGCGAAGGTCGCGTTCCCACCCTCGGTAGGGCGCGAAGTTCCTGCGTCTTTGCC
>CALCPC010000298.1 GCA_937900975.1 uncultured Paracoccaceae bacterium | reverse complement strand
GAGCCAGTCGCGGCGCGCCAGCCGCCGGGCGATGCGTTGGCCCGCGGGATCGCGGGCAAACCCGATCTGATCGCGATCGACGGCGGCTCGACCGACAGCGGCCCGTCCTATCTGGGGCGGGGGGTGTCGAAATACGCCCGGGCATCAACCAAACAGGAATGGGCCGGCCTTCTTGCCGCGCGGGAAGCCGCTTGCGTGCCCCTGGTCATCGGCACCGCCGGAACCTGCGGCGCGGGCAGCGCCGTCGACTGGCTGGTCGAGATCACCGAGGAGATCCTGGCCGAGACCGGCAAAAGCGCCCGGCTTGCCGTCCTGAAATCGGACCAGTCGGCCGCACGGTTGAAAGCCGCGCTCGCCGCCGGTCGGATCCGCCCGCTGGACCCCGCGCCGGACCTTTCGCCCCAGCAACTCGACCAATGCACCAATATCGTGGCGCTCGCGGGGGTAGAGCAGATCAATGCAGCCCTCGCAACGGGCGCCGATATCGTGATCGCGGGGCGGACAACCGACACTGCGCTGATCGCGGCGCTGCCGATTGCGCGCGGCGCGGATCCCGGCGCCGCCTGGCATGGCGCGAAAATCGCGGAATGCGGCGCGCTCTGCGCCACCCACCCGCAAACCGGGGTCGTGCAACTTGACGTCGATGCGACCGGGTTCACGATCACACCGATGGCCGAGGCATCGGTCGCAACGCCGCACACTGTCTCGGCGCATATGCTTTATGAGAACAGCGACCCGCTGCGTTTGTTTGAGCCTGGCGGACAGCTTGACGTCACCGCGGCAGTCTACACCCAGGCCGACCGGCAAAGCGTGCGGGTCGAGGGCGCGCGCTGGCTTGCGTCCGAGGATTACACCGTCAAGCTCGAAGGCGCGGCCATCGCGGGCTATCAGACCGTGGCGATGGTCCTGATCCGCGACCCCCATTACGTCGCCCATATCGACAGGTGGTGCGATGCGGTAACGGCGGCGCTGGCCGACAAGGTCGCGGCCCGGCTCGGCGATCAAAGCTATGGGTTGGAGCTTCGCCAGATCGGGCGGAACGCAACGCTCGGCCCGCTGGAGACGGCAACCGGGGCGCCGGTTGAGGTTGGCGTCCTTGCCATCGTAACGGCGCCGACACAAGCGATGGCAGCCGACATCGCGAAGCTTTTGAACCCCTACCTTCTGCACCACCCCCTGACCGAGGAGGAGGAGGTGCCCAGTTTCGCGTTCCCGTTCTCGCCACCCGAGCTCGACCGCGGTCCGCTGTGGTCGTTCGCGCTGAACCACACGCTGTCGCTAGACGATCCGATGGAAGCGTTCGACCTGACCGTGCGGGAGATCACCCATGCCAACGCGCCAGATCAAGCCACCCTTGCGTGAGCCCCGAACGCCCAGTGCGCTGGCCCCCGGTGCGCTGGCCCCCATCGCGGCGGCCCTTATCGCGGGGTGTGCCATACGCAGGCCGCGCTTTTGCCGCGTCACCACCGGCAAAGCGCCGCGCGGGTCGCGCCTGCCATCCGCTCAGCCCTGGCGCCACCGTGCGCCAAAGGCCGCGATGCGGGGGAGCGACGGGCGTCGGCGCCGCGTGGACACTCCGGCGCTACGCTCCGGGCCCGGCTGTGCCGCCCGGTCACCCGTCCAGCCTAGGCGCCAAGCAACCGCAAGCCGATCACGCGCGGTCCCTCCGCGTCGCGCCCCTTGCGGGGCCGCAGATGGGTGAGCGGTTGGGCGATGTCGCCGAGAAAGTTCGGTCCAAAAACGCCGGTCCCTTTTGGGTCACAATCGATGTCTTTTGCGGCTCTGCCACCGCCTATCGCCAGGTCGAAGCCGGGTTAAGCAGCGCCGCCGTCGCGGCCCTTTTCGGCGTGTCCGAGACCCGATTGAAGCGCTACGATCTGCCGGACTTGCACGTTGTCAAATTCAGCCTGCCACGCCCCGCAGTCCAAGGCGCGGCCGAGGATCGCGACATGCACGGCGCCGGCTGGGCGGCCATCGTGGCCGCGATGCCGCTGACCCCGAACCAGACCGGCGCGTAAGCGGGCGGGGCGGCAAAGCCCCCCCCTCGCCGCGACACTCCAACGGCCGAAGCGCCAAAAAACCGCCCCACCTCGACAGGGACCATCACCGACGACAACGCCGCGCCTTTTGCCTTTGAACCGAAACGCCCGTCATCAGAAGCGCCATAAAAATCAGTCGCTTCTGGCCCGATGCGCCGCAACCGCATCAATCGGGCGGCGCGGCCCCGCGCCTGCGGATCCAGGCAAACACCATCGGCGCAAAAAGAATGACAAGCGTGATCCGCACCAGGTGGTGGCTGGCGACATAGGCAATGTCGGCCTGCATGGCCAACGCCACAAGGCTCATCTCCGCCAGACCACCCGGCGCGTAGGCCAGAACGACCTGCAAAAGGCTTTGGCCGAAAACCTCATGAAAGAGGGCCGCAAACCCGAGGGTGATGCCAAGCATCAGGATGGTGCCCCCAACACTGAGCGCGAGGGCGCGCAGGATCGCACGGGGGGCCGCGCCGACAAAGCGCGCGCCGATGATGGTGCCCAGCACGATCTGCGCGGCGATCACAAGCTCCTGCGGCGGCGGACTTGTCGTCAGCTCGGCGATGTGGACCGCGGCGCTGACCAGCATCGGCCCCAAAAGCGTCGGCGCCGGCAGACGCAGCGCGCGGCCCAGCCAAAACCCAACCCCGCCCGAGGCCGCAAGCACCAAAAGCTCGACCGCCGGGATCTCGGCGAAGGGGGTGCCAAAGGCCGATCGGTCGCCAAGCTCAACCCCAAGAAAGATCCGAAACCAGATCGCGATCATCGCCACCGTCACCATGACCCGGCTGGCATGGGCCAGGATGATGGCGCGGTCGTCGCCCCCCATGTCCCGCCCGATCAGCATCATCTCGGTCAATCCGCCGGGCATGCCGGCGAAATAGGCCGTGACGGGGTCGAACCCGCCGACCCGACGGTAATATGGCACCACAACTATACCGCACAGCGCCAGATAGACGCCAAGACCGAGAAGCGACAGCGCCCAGGCCAGCACCTGATCAAACAGCGCCGGCGAAAAGCCAGAGCCAAGCATGACACCGATCACGACGATGACATAGGGCCGGATTTTTGCCGGCCCGGCGACCGGCAGCCGCAGAAGTGCGGCCACCGTGATCAGCACCATGGGCCCCAGCATCCAGGGCAAGGGCAATGTCAGGACGTAAAACAACGCGCCCCCAACGACGCCAATGGCCAGTCCCGCGCCGATCTGGCCCCAGGACGGGGCGCGGCGTGTGGCGGCGTCCTCGCCATTTGCGTGCGGGGCGGTCAACGCCGCTCGCCTTGCGTCGCTTCGGGGGGCTGCAACCGGGGGTGGAGGGTGTCAAGCGCGGGACAGTTTCTGGTCTGCATGGGCTCGATTTCGCCTAAGAAACCCTGTGACGCAAGCCCGTTTGGACCCTTCCCGCCCTTTACAAGTCCGGTTTCGGCGCCCCCTTATATTCAAAATCTGTAGGGGGGAGAGATGGATGTGGAAGCGCGGTTCGGCCTGCGCGGTCGCGC
>CALCPC010000297.1 GCA_937900975.1 uncultured Paracoccaceae bacterium | reverse complement strand
AGCTCCACCGGACCGTCCCGGTTTGACCCGGGAACTTGTTGTATCGCTTGAACCAATTGGTCATCTCATAGGTGGTGTTGAAGTCGATGGTGCTGGCGTTGAGCGATGAGAACTGCGAGGCCGGCAGATCCGGGCAAATCGGATAGCCCGCTGTCGGCATGCCATTGGTGTCGGTCGGAACCCAGCTTGGCACGCCTTCGGGAGCGATGTTCATATAGTCCAGGAATTTCCCGGGGTTCACGGACCCGGCGAAAGGCACCAGCGTCACGGCCGTGACATCCATCGTCTCGGCCTTCAGGATCTGATTGATGAAGTTTTGCGCCGCGATCTTCATTCCTTCGATCTTTGGAGCCACGGGAACCGCGTCGGTGTCGTTGCTGTCCATTGAGTTTGAGATGTCGAGCACGATCACAACCTCAACGGCCTTGCGGGTTTGGATTGCGTTGGCTGCGACATCGATATCCAGGGTATTGAAGCCGACAAACCGCAAGAAGTGGGTGTTGAAGGCGATCTCGGCCGAGGCTTCGATCTCTCGCTCCGTGATATCGGAATCGAACCAGGTTTCGTCGCTGGGCGTGCGCGTCACGCTAACCGTCGGCTCTTTGCCGGCGCCCTTCCACTTGCCTGAGTTTTTGATGAACTCTTCAATCACCACCGACGGGTCCTGATCCTGGCTGAATGCCGTCGCCGCCAGCACACCCCGATCCAAGGAATTTTGCAGTTCCGCGCGATACAACTCATGCCGCATGAAATCGACGCCCATGCCGGCCATGGCCAGGATCGTCAGGAAGATTACGGCCGTGAACGGCAGTATAGCACCATTTTCCTGCACCGCTGCAGGGGAGATCCGACGAAGAAATTTCAACATATCACCCACCCTTTTCCAACGATTCCAATACCCAAATTTTGGGTTTCAGGGAAGTCGTATCTCGTCACAAATTGGCCAAATTGGGGCTGGCTGCAAGCATTGCAAGCAGGTCTTAAGAACAGCCTATGCGTGCTAACTGTACATATCCACGCATACCTAAAATTTAATTCTCTATTAAACCTTTTAATTATCCGCGGCCGGGCCAGTTGACCTCCCCGTACCGCGCTGACTATGCAACCAGATCGAACCGGTCGGCAATCATAACTTTGTTCCAAGCTGCGACAAAATCACGTGCGAACTTTTCGCCGTTATCGTCTTGGGCATAAACCTCTGCATAGGCGCGGAGGATGGAGTTGGAGCCGAACACAAGATCGGCACTGGTGGCCGTCCATTTGACAGCGCCCGACGCGCGGTCGCGGATCTCATAGGTTCCGGTGTCCTCAACCGGGTGCCAGCTGTTGGACATATCCGTGAGGTTGACGAAGAAGTCGTTCGTCAGGGCCCCAACGCGGTCGGTGAAGACACCATGCGCGGCGCCGTCATAATTGGCGCCAAGCACGCGAAGACCGCCGATCAGAACAGTCATTTCCGCCGCTGTCAGTCCAAGAAGCTGCGCCTTTTCCAGCATCATCTCCTCCGGGCTTACCGCAAACCCTGGACGGTGCCAGTTGCGGAACCCATCGGCGATGGGCTCAAGCACCGAGAAGCTGTCGCCATCGGTCTCGGCATCGCTGGCATCGCCGCGGCCGGGCGCGAACGGCACGTCGATGGCATAGCCTGCGGCCTCGATCGCCATCTCGACACCCACATTGCCGGCCAGAACCAGCACATCGGCAAGTGAGGCACCGGCCTCGGCTGCCAAAGGCTCCAGCACCGCGAGAACCCGCGCCAGACGCTCCGGCTCATTGCCTTGCCAGTCTTTCTGGGGCGCAAGGCGGATGCGGGCGCCGTTTGCGCCGCCCCGCTTGTCAGAGCCGCGGAAGGTCCGCGCACTGTCCCATGCGGTGGCGATCATCTCGGCGGATGTCAGACCGCTGGCCGCGATCTTGGATTTCAGCGCCGCCACGTCATAGCCGGTCGGACCGGCGGGGACCGGATCCTGCCAGATCAGATCCTCGGCCGGAACGTCGGGGCCGTAGTAATTCACCTTCGGGCCCATATCGCGGTGGGTCAGCTTGAACCATGCCCGCGCAAACGTGTCGGCGTAATAGGCCGGGTCGGCGCGGAAACGCTGGCAGATTTCATTGTAGATCGGGTCCACCTTCATCGCCATATCCGCGTCCGTCATCATCGGCAGCGCGCGCCCCGACGGATCCGACGGGTCAAGCGGCATCTCGCTTTCCGGCATGTTCACCGGCTTCCACTGATGCGCACCGGCGGGCGATTTGGTCAGCTCCCACTCATAGCCGAAGAGATAGTCGAAATAACCCATATCCCATTTGGTCGGCTCCTTGGTCCAGGCGCCTTCGATGCCGGAGGTAAACGCCTCCGACGCGCGGGCCTTATGGCCGGGATTGGCCCAGCCAAAGCCCTGCGCCTCGACGCCCGCCGCCTCTGGCTCTACCCCGATGGTGTCGGCGGCGCCGCGGCCATGCGCCTTGCCGACCGTGTGGCCGCCGCAGGTCAGTGCCGCGGTTTCCTCATCGTTCATCGCCATCCGCGCGAAGGTCTCGCGCACATGCAGCGCCGTGCGGGCCGGGTCGGGGTTGCCGTTCACGCCCTCGGGGTTCACGTAGATCAGCCCCATATGCACGGCAGCCAGCGGGTTGTGCATCGTCGACGGATCGTCGAGATCGTCGTAGCGACCCTCGGACGGGGCCAGCCATTCCCCCTCTGTCCCCCAATTGATGTCTTGCTCGGGGCCCCAGATATCCTCCCGCCCGAAACCGAAGCCGAAGGTTTTCAGCCCCATCGATTCGTAGGCCATGTTGCCCGACAGGATGATCAGGTCGGCCCAGGACAGCGCGTTGCCGTATTTCTTTTTCACCGGCCAAAGAAGCCGCCGCGCCTTGTCGAGGCTGGCGTTGTCGGGCCAGGAGTTCAGCGGCGCGAACCGGATGTTGCCAGAGCCCGCGCCGCCGCGGCCGTCACCCATCCGGTAGGACCCGGCAGAGTGCCAGGCGAGGCGGATCATCAACCCGCCGTAATGGCCCCAATCGGCGGGCCACCAGGGCTGGCTTTCGGTCATCAACGCTTTGACATCGGCCTTTACGGCCTCAAAATCCAGCGCTTTGACGGCCTCGCGATGGTTGTAGTCGGCATCCATCGGATTGGTGCGCACGCCGTGCTGATGCAGAATGTTGAGGTTCAGCGCCTCGGGCCACCACTTGGTCACCGGGCGCTCCATCGCGGTGTTGCCACCGTGCATGACGGGGCAGCCGGCGATGGGATTGACGTTGTTTCCGTCCATGTGTCTCTCCATTGGGGTGGGACTGAGGGCGTTCCTGCCTGAGGGCGAGATACCGTGCGGGCGCGATAATATCCAATTGATATTTCAAAAGGCGGTGATAGGTTTTTCTTATGATTGGAGTCACGCTCAAACAACTTCGCTATTTCGACGCCTTGGCGCGGCATCAGCATTTCGGCCGCGCGGCGGAGGCCTGCGCCATTTCTCAGCCCGCGCTCTCGCTCCAAATCAAGGAGCTTGAGGCGATGTTCGGCGCGCCGTTGGTTGAGCGCAGCGCGCGGCGCGTTGCGCTGACCGCCATTGGCGAAGGGTTTATCCTAAAAGCGCGGGAGATCCTGCTGGCCGTCGATGAGCTCAGCGACCTTGTCCGCGCCTCCCACGGACCGCTGGCCGGACGGTTGCGGCTGGGCGTCATTCCAACGGTCGCGCCCTATCTTTTGCCCAATGTGATCGCGGCGCTGTCGGCCCAGTACCCCAATTTGGACCTAGAATTGCGGGAGGCGGTCACCCGCTCGCTGGTTGAGGATTTGGAGGCGGCGCGGCTCGTCCTTGCCATTGTGGCACTGCCTATCTCGGAGCCCGCGGTGCGTGAGCTTGCGCTGTTTGACGAGGCGTTCGTGCTGGTCCGCCCGCGGCGGGAGGCCGAAAACCCGGTTCCAAGCCCGCGCGCCTTGCAGGCAATGCGGCTTCTGCTGTTGGAGGAGGGGCATTGCTTTCGCGATCAGGCGCTGTCGTTTTGTGAGCTGGACGGGGCGCAACCCCGACAGTTGATGGAGGGAAGCTCCCTGTCGACTTTGGTGCAGATGGTCAGTGCCGGCATGGGGGTGACGCTGATCCCGGAAATGGCGCTGACGCTGGAGATGCGCTCGGCCGATGTGGCCGTCGCGCGGTTTCCGGCACCGGCGCCGCAACGCACCATCGGCCTGATCTGGCGCGCGGCCAACCCGTTGTCCGAACAATTGGCCGAAATCGGCCCGATTGTGCGCGCCGCCGCGCTGGCCTGACGGCCCGTTCGTGCTGTCAGGCGCTGCTTGGCGCCCGTTGACGGGCCACGATTTGGGTGGCGACGGCCGGGGCTGCAATCAGCAGGGCGACCACATCCGCCGCAAGGGACGGGGCGATAAAGACCAGCCCCGCC
>CALCPC010000296.1 GCA_937900975.1 uncultured Paracoccaceae bacterium | reverse complement strand
GGCGCTCCGGTGTGGGCGTCTGCGGGGGCGGGGTCGGGGGCTTGGGGCGGGGGGGGCGCAGGAGCGGTGGCGGCGACCCCTGGGGTTGGGGCACCGCCGGCCTCGGGCGTTGGGGCTGCGGGCGCGTCGGCGACCGCCGGGCTCTGCGCGATGCTGGCGTCCGCCGCTGGTGTGTCCGTCGCCGGTGTGTCAGCCGCAGGTGTGTCCGTCGCTGGAGTGTCCGTCGCCGGTGGCCCCGCCTCGGATGCAGCACTTGGTCCGTCCATCGCTCCCCGACGAGGGCCAGCCACCGGCGGCGCCGCCTGAGACGTCTGGGGCGCCTCAGCGTTTGGAGACGTATCCTGCGCCCTGTCAACTGCCATCTCCCCCGTCGCTGCGGGAACCTCGGCCTGTGAGCCCGCGGGATCGGCGGTCTGGGGTGCTGGCCCTGTGGCCATATCGGCAAGGGGGTCTGGGTTCGGGTTCTGCGGCGCTGCAAGTGTGTCTTGGCTGGCCTCGGCAGGGTGCTCGGGATCCGCTTGGGCGTCATCGGCGCTGACCGGATCGGTGGCACTCTCTTCGCGCGCCGATGGTGCCGTGTCTGGCGCAGCCTGTGGCGCAGGAGACGGCGCAGGGTTTGGCGCAGGGTTCGGCGCAGGGTTCGGCGCCTCCCCCCCGTCGGCAGCGGCCGCTGACCCAGTTGCTGCGGGATCTGTCTCCAAAGACGGCGCCGCCTCTCCGCCGATCGGCGCGGAGGCATCTGCGTCCACCGTCGGAATGGCGTTTTCCACAGCGGAGGTTGCGATGGGATCCGGCGCCCCATGCGCCGGATCCAGCGTCGGCGATATGGCACCCCCGGCGCCGTTATCAGACACCGGCGCATCGGACACCGTCAAAGGCGCCGGCGTCGCGCGCGGCGGTGTTGGATCGGCGCTGCGGTCCGGCGGCGTCTCGGCCACCGGCGCCGCGTCACCACCGCCCAGCAGCGACGCCCGGGGATCGGCCGCTGCCGCAACGGGCGACCCGGCGTCGCCAATCGCGCCGCCAATCGCGTCGGGCGAGAGGGCCGTATCCTGGGCCGCGACCCCGGCCTCCTCCGCCGCCCGAAACACCAGTGTCTCGCCCGTCGCTTCGGTGCCCGTGTGCATGCTTGGCGTCGTGTTCACCGTCACGCGGTCGGCGGCGGGGCCAAGCTCTGCCGTATCGTCCTCGCGCCTCGGCGCCCGCTTTTCGCTGGCCTCCTGGCCCACGGGACCGGGGGCATCGAACACCGCTTCGATGTCAAACGGATCAACGGGAGAGTTCGGATCGGTGGCCATGGCACACTCCAACACTTATGCTCAGGTCCACCGGGGTGCGCCACCGGGCCCTACCAGAACCTTAACGCGGGTCTGGCGATGTTCATCACCCTGAACCAGCCGTTAAGAAACCGGGGCTGCCTTGCCCGTTTACCAGATCAAAAGAAATCGCGCCCTACACCCGGAAAAACAGTCTGCGAGTGTCGGCCCATGCGTCACCATCGCCCCTCTTCGCTGCGGCTGCCGCCTGTCCTGCTTCCGGTTTGGGTGGCCACGCTGACGATCAGCCTTTTCGGCCTGGCCATGCCCTTGGTTATGCTGCAGATCTTCGACCGCATCATTCCGTTCGAGGCGTATGACACGCTGACGATGCTGTTGGTCGGCATGGGGGTGGTCACGGCGCTGGAGGCCGTGCAACGGGTGCTGCGGGCCACGCTTTTGAACCACCAGGCGGCGCGGTTCGCCGTCGAAACCGGGCACCGCGCGACGCATCGGCTGCTGAATGCCGACGACCGCGACAGCGCGCTCGGCACCCCGCGCGCGGCCGGTCTTTTGACGGCCGGGACGGCGGTGCGCGACTATTTGTGCGGGACCGGCCGCCTGTTCTTGGTGGAGATGCCGTTCTGCTTTCTGGCGCTGGTCCTCATCTGGCTGCTGGCCGGCTATCTGGTTTTGATACCGCTCATCGGCATCGCGGTGATGTTCGTCGCCGCCTGGGGGGTGCGCTGGCTGCAGCGCCGGCTGATCGCCAACCGCCGCGCTGCGGATGACCGGCGCTATGGCATGTTCGAACAGATGATCGCGCTGATCCCGATAGCGAAGGCCAATCAGATGGAGCTTGGTCTTCTCAACCGCTATCAGGGTGAGCAGCGGGCCTCCGCCGCCGCGGGCCGGCTGGCGCTGGTTTCGGCCAATATGTGCCAGTCGCTGGCCCAGACCATCAGCATGTCTTTTTCGGCGGCCATCGTCCTGGCCGGCGCGCTTTTGGTCATCGATGGCAGCATCGGCGCGGCGGAGCTTGCCGCCTGTACCATGCTGAACGGCCGCGCCGCGCAGCCCTTATTGCAGGCGGCGCAGCACTGGGCCTCGGGCGAAAGCGTCGGCCACGCGGTGCGCGCGTTGGAGGAAGGCCTGGCGCTGCCGCAAGCCCCGGCGCTGCCGACCGATCTTTGCCCGGGCGCCGTGCCGAGCCTTGGCTTTCAGGGGGTAACGGTGCGGGCCTCCCGCGCTGGCCGGGCGCTTTTGCGCATTTTCGACATGACCGCTGGGCCGGGTCTGACCGCGCTGGGCAGTCCAACGGTCGCAAGTGTCGATGCAGTGTTTCAATCGGCCCTGGCCGAACTCGCCGTCGACAAGGGATCCGTGCGGGTGTGCGGGCGCCCGGCGGCCGTCATGATGCGCTATCGCGGTGCGGGCCAGTTGGTTTATCTCGACAGCGATGTCGCGGTGTTCGAGGGGTCGCTGATTTTCAACATCGCGCTTTCCCACGCGCCAGAGCGTGTGGATGCCGCCTATGCGGCGGCGGCGGCGCTGGGGCTTGAGGCGGATGTCAACAAGCTGCCGAACGGCTTTGACACTGATCTGCGCGACAGTGGGCTGCAAGTGGCCTCTCGCGGGTTTTTGCAGCGCATGAACCTTGCCCGGGCGCTAAGCCGCGATCCCCGGATCCTGCTGCTCAACGACGGTCTGAACGCGATGGACCAGTCGGCGCTGCGCACGGCGGGGGAGGCGCTGCAGGCGCGCGCGGCCAACGCTGTGATCCTCGCCTATGACAGCACCGGCATTGTCGAACGCTATGCCGACCGTCGCTGCGCGATCTCTAGCCCCAACGCGCGGGAAGCGGAAAAAAGCGCGCGCAAATCGGCCCTCAGCCCGGCGCTTGCCGCATGACCGGGCCTGCGACACCCCGCGCCCGGCCAAAGCGCAGAGCCCTAGCGCCGCGCTGCCGTCCCACGGCGCAAAGCGATGCACCCGCCCCTGATGGCTGGGGCAAGCCCCGGTCCCCGCTGGCGCCTGCTTCTTTGTCCGCGTCTTGGCAGACCGATGGGCCACAAGCCCGCTGCGCCCAAGAGGCCGTTTTGCGGGCAGACCAAAGCTGCCTCAAGTTCGGCGCGAAGAGGTGTGCGCCCAAGGCGCGGCACCGCGACGCTTGCCGCCCTGGGGACGGCAGGATCGATGCGGACACAAGGCCTGGCAGAGTGCCCGGCGCCGGCGATGTCGGATGCTCTGCCGGCATCCTGCGCCGCGCCCCATCGCATCGGCGGTGCCGGGCCGCGCGCCGGCGCTTCCCCGCGGGCAAAGCGCAACCGGCAAAAAAGGCGGCGGTTTCGGGGCAAAAGGGCGCATGGCCAGCCAGCAGCGCCGAGTTCCGCGTCCCGCCGGTCGGGCGGGGCGATCCTGCCATCGCGGCCCAGCCGGGTTTCGGCGCGTGAGCGTGGTGCCGGCCCGCCCGGTTGATTTCCTGCGCGCCGCAGCCCAAACCGCCGGATGGTCGGGCGAGGAAAACCAAGCGCTGCGGGCGCTGCCGGGACTGCAGCCGCACTTGTCCCCCGCGGATTACGCCGAAGCGCTGCGCAATCTCGGCCTTAACGTTGAGGCCGTGATCAGGCGGCTTTCCGATCTTGAGGTCGAACGCTTTCCGATCCTGTTTCAAGCCGCCGACGGATCGGTCCGCCTGGCCGAGCGCGAGGATGACGCGATCTGGTCCCGGTCGGAGGGCGCACCGGCCGGCCGCACCGACCCCGTGCCCAGCCTGTCCGTCCTGCTTATCCAACCAAGCCCCGCCGAGACCGAGGCCGAAAGCCCCGCAGGGGCGAAACCGGGCGTTGCCCGCCTGTTGGGCCGACACAAGAAATCCATCGCGACAATCGTGGCCCTGACGGCGCTGATCAACCTTCTCGGCCTTTTGCCGCCGCTTTTGGTGATGGCGGTCTACGATACGGTTGTGCCCACGGCCTCGGTCCCGCTGTTGTGGTCGCTTGTCCTGCTGGCGCTGGGGCTGATCGTGCTGGATATCCTGCTGCGCCTTGTGCGTGCCTGGACGATCGGCCTGGCCGGCGCCCGGCGTGAGCGTGCGCTGAGCCGGGCGGTGTTCGAAAAATACACCCGCCTGCCCGTCCCCGCGGTGACCCGGCTGCCGGTGTTCAAACACATCCAGCGGCTTCGCCAATTCGACGGGCTGCGCGACACGCTGACCGGAACGCTGGCGCTGAACCTGCTCGATCTGCCCTTCGCGCTGATCTTTCTGGTGACGATCTGGATCTTATCCCCCCCCGTCGCGGAGGTACAGGTACAGACGCTGGCGCTAATCGCCGTTCTCGGAGTCGTCGCGAAGAACGAGAAAAACAAGGCGGGAGAAGC
>CALCPC010000295.1 GCA_937900975.1 uncultured Paracoccaceae bacterium | reverse complement strand
GCGCCGTTGACCAGCATGTTGGGAAAGCGCGCGGGCAGCACGACAGGCTCTTTATCCTTGCCGTCGTAATTGTCCTGAAAGTCGACGGTGTCCTTGTCGATATCGGCCAGGACAAAATCCGCCGGCTTGGCCATCCGCACTTCGGTATAGCGCATCGCCGCCGGCGCATCGCCATCCATGGAGCCGAAATTGCCCTGTCCGTCGAGCAAGGGCAGCGACATCGAGAAATCCTGCGCCATGCGCACAAGCGCGTCGTAAATCGCGCCGTCGCCATGGGGATGGTATTTCCCCATCACGTCGCCGACCGGCCGCGCGGATTTTCGATAAGACTTGTCGGCGGTGTTTCCCGTCTCGTGCATGGCATAGAGAATTCGCCGGTGCACGGGTTTCAACCCGTCGCGCAGGTCCGGGATCGCGCGGCTGATGATAACCGACATCGCGTAGTCGAGGAACGATGTCTCCATCTCCTCTTCAATGGCGATGCTGGGGCCGTCATGGGTGGATTTCGGCGGCCCTACCGGCCTGTCTTCTTCGTCGCTCACACGCTTTCAACCCGCTAGATCTCGTGATCCGAGTATAGCGAAACGCGAGATGGGCGAAAGAGAAAACGTGTTTTGCGCGGTCGTTGCTGGCGCTGGGCGGGCGTTTCCCGGCCTTAGAACGGGATCTCGTCGTCGAGGTCGGCGGGGCCCGACGGGCTGGGTGCGGGGCCGCCGTAACCGCCGCCGCCGCCGCCCGGCGCAGGCACGCTGCGCCCACCGCCCTGCGCATACCCGCCCCCAGATGGGGCGTAGCCGCCACCGCCCTCGTTGCGGCTATCCAGGAATGTCATCTCGCCTCGATAGGCGCGCAGCACAACTTCTGTCGAGTATCGGTCTTGGCCCGATTGATCTTGCCACTTGCGCGTCTCAAGCTGGCCTTCCAGGTAAACCTTCGACCCTTTGCGCAGGTATTGCTGGGCAAGGTCTGCCAGGCGTTCGTTAAAGATCGCGACACTGTGCCATTCGGTTTTCTCGCGGTTCTCGCCACTGTTGCGGTCCCGCCACCGTTCGGACGTGGCAATGCGCAAATTGCACACCTTGCCGCCGTTTTGGAAAGACCGCACCTCGGGGTCGGCGCCGAGATTGCCCACCAGGATCACCTTGTTGACGCTGCCTGCCCTCCGCTCGCCCCTCCACGTTGCGATTCCTCGGCTAAGCCTAGACGGGTTCGCCGGGGCTTGGAAGGCCGGCGGGGTGGCGTTCCTGCCGCAGCCGCCGCCGATTGCGCCCTGCGGGTCGTGACAGCGCAGGGCCCGTCGGGTATGCACGCCCAAGGGCATCAGCCCGGCAGAACGAGGGGCAGGGTCATGCGGCGCACAGTACTGGGGACAGCGATTGGGCTGATGCTTGGGCTGCCGGTGGCCGGCCCCGCGACCAGCGATGTCATCTTTGGCGATCGCTCCAGCCTGCCCGCTTACGACCGTGCGCTGATCCGAAAGCCTGTTCCAGGCGCCAAGGTCGGCATCCCGCCAGAGCCGCGGATCGCCCGCTCGGTTGAGCGTCCTGGCATCGCGCTCGACACCTATCGGCCGGGGCAGGGCCTTTCGATTGAGAACCCGAAAAGCAAATACGCGCCCGTCGCGCGGGCGATGGCTGTGCGGCACGGGATCCCGGTCGATCTTTTCCTGCGTCTTGTGCGGCAAGAGAGTGGGTGGAACGCTAAGGCGCGCTCCCACAAGGGCGCGATCGGCCTGGCGCAATTGATGCCTGGGACCGCGCGCTATCTTGGCGTCAATCCCCACGACCCGCTGCAAAACCTCGAAGGCGGGGCGCGCTATCTTGCCGAGCAATACGCCAAGTTCCGCTCGTGGCGCCTGGCGCTTGCGGCCTATAACGCGGGGCCGGAGGCGGTGTCGCGTCACGGTGGCGTGCCGCCTTATCGTGAGACGCAAAACTATGTGAAGGCGATCCTGGGCGGGTAACGGCCTCGTGACTGGACCTTGCCCGCTTGGACTGGTCCGTTTGGGCGTGGTTCAGAGGGGAATTCCATGCGTCTCGCGGTTCTACTATTGGGGCTTTGTCTTGCGCCACTGACGGCGGTGGCGTGCGGTGCCGACACCGATTGCGCGCTGGGTGACCGGACCTATCGCATCCTGATGCCAGAGGGGGTGGAGCGTCCGGGCGCTGTCGTTTTCGCCCATGGCTATCGCGGGTCGGCCAGCGGCACGATGCGCAGTCAGGGCCTTCGGGACATGGCGGCAGAGCTGGGCGTTGCGCTGGTCGCGGTGAAATCCTACGCCGAGGATTGGCGTATCCCGGGCGTGCCAGCGGATCCCGCCACCGATGGCGCGCAGGAGCGGCAGTACTTCTCGGCGCTTGTACCCGCCCTGGCCGAGCGTCATGGGATCGACACCGGCCGTCTGCTGCTGGCCGGCTTTTCGGCGGGCGGGATGGTAACATGGCAAATGGCCTGTGATCTCGGCGATCTTTTTGCGGGCTTTGCCCCCATCGCCGGCACGTTTTGGGCGCCGGTCCCTTCGACTTGCGCCAGTGCGCCGGTCAATCTGATCCACACCCACGGGACTTCGGACAAGATTGTGCCGCTGGCGGGCCGCCCGAGCGCCGAGACGCACCAGGGCGACGTCGAAAAAGCTGTCTCGGTTCTCCGCGCGGCCGGCGGCTATGGCAACCCCGTCGATGTCCCGGCCGAGGGGATGGCGTGCACGGCGGAGAGCACGCCGGACAATCATGTGTTGGAGCTGTGCCTCCACGATGGCGGACATTCGATGCGCGCCTCCTACGTGGCGCGGGCGTGGCGCCGGTTGGAAGCGCTCGGCGCCTTGTAGGCCGCGAAAGGTTGTGTCGGCCCGGTTGGCCAGGCCGATCTGCGTTGGTGTTGGGTTCGGGTGGGCAACGCGGCGTTGTCACGACGGTCTAGCCAAGCGCTGACACGGTTTCCAACGCCCGACGGCGCGGCGAAACGGCGGTCAAAGCCCTGCTTTCCGCGCGTTCAGCCCCGCCAAGTGCGGACAGAGTTCGACCGGCCATATTTCCCGACACCGCCGGCGTTACACGCCGCCGCTGCGCGCGCCATCTGATGGATTGAGCGGACGCTGTGCTTTAGGTCCGCCGCCATGCCCTTCACGTGGTAGGAATTGCGCGCCACACCCCGGTTGGAGCTTCGCAGCATCGCGTTCGTCGCGGGCGAGCGATAGCCCGAGACCACGTGATACGCCTCATCCGTGTCCATCAACTGCAAGGTTGCGGCCATGATGTCGATGTTGCGCCGGTCATAGCGGATGACCTCGTTCTGGCGCCAATCGCGCA
>CALCPC010000294.1 GCA_937900975.1 uncultured Paracoccaceae bacterium | reverse complement strand
GCGGCGTCGATCACGCCCCGCTCCTACGCCGGAAAGATCTCGCCCCCCGTCAAAAGCTTCACATCCACGCCAACGCGCGCTTTGGCTTTTGCGGCAAGACCCGGGATCCGCATACGCAGACCGTTCATATCTTCGATGGAGTTGATTTCCTTGTTGAACCACCCGGTCATCTGGACGCCGGTGGCGCCAACCGGCATCGCGACAAGGCCCAGCGGCTCATAGGTCTCATTCCAAAGGTCGATCCCGTCGCCCACGTAGAACCAGGCGTTTTGCCCTTGTGTCGACATGCCAAAGGGCACGGCGCCGAAGAATTGCGCCGCCGGAACCTTGCCAGAGCCAAAGTAGCTGACCCAGCCGTTCATCTCGACAATGCCTTGCCGGACCGCGTCAAAGCCTTCGAAGGCCGGCACCAGCTCACCGCCATTATAGACCGTGATGTCGAGCGCGCCGCCCGACATCGCCCGCACCCGGTCGGCGAAATCGCTCAGCGAACCAGGGCCGGTAGAGTAGAAGGGCTGACCCGGCGGGAAGGCCGTGGTCATCTTCCAGCTAACGGTCTGCGCGCGCGCGACATGCGGCGCTGCCAGGGCCGTGGCCCCGGCCCCGATGCCTGCCGTGCGGATAAAGTGTCTGCGATCCATGATCCAACCCCTCCTCTTGGACGTCCGAGGGTAGAGCTAGACAAAGCGGCGCGGACGGCGACCGCCGCGGGTATAAAATGCCGCAGTTTTTACCGCCTGCGGGCAGATTGCCTAAGGAGGGCGCGCTCAACCCAACAAGTGCCTGTTTTCGGGGCGTTTGCGAAAGCGGCTACGCCTTCGATGCCTCGATCCACAGGAAAAGCGGCAGCCCTTGCCACGGGCTGTTTTGCGTCCACGGGTCATCGGCTGCGGGCTCCGGCTCCACCAAGCGCTGCAGCGTTCCGCCCGCGCCAATCAGCGCCTCGGTATAGGCTGCCAGCGGGCGGGCGCGGCCCCGAAAGTGCATGGCCAGACCATCGCGCACCAACGCGTTCTCAAAGGCGCGGTCGTCGAAATAGCGCCCGCCCGCCGTCCAACTGCCAGTGTCGCGATGGGTGGTCAAAAGATCCGCAAGCGGGTGGATGATCCCGATGATCAACCGCCCGCCGGGTGTAAGCAGGCGCACCGCCTCGGCCATCGCGGGGGCAAGCGCATCGACATCCATCAGCATGTTGTAGAGCACGACCAGCGGCATCGAGGCATCGGGCAGCGGGATCGCGTGCGCCGGTGCTTGGATGTAGCGGACACCGCTGTCGCTATCCTGTGCCGCGGTCAGAAAGGCGCGCACCGGCTCAACCAATGTCACAGCATAACCAAGGCTGCCGAGCACGCGCGCGATCCGCCCCTCACCCGCGCCGATTTCCAACGCGGGACCCGTTCCGGCGCCGATCAGCGCCTCAAATGCCGGGCGGTACGCCCAAAACGCATCATGCCCCGGCGTTCGAACCCAGCGGATCCAATCGCTTGCAATCCGTTCCCAATGCGCGATGTCCTCTTGCATCAGCCGGCCTGCGCAGGCCGCGCCGCCTGCCGGGCCCCGCGAACGACGATGGCGCCGGGACCTTTGCGGTCTGGCGCCCGTTGGGCCACAGCACCGGTCGCTTTGGCGCCGCAGCGGATCCTATGACCCAGATCGCCCCTCATTGCGCATAGGCGGACAGTCTGTTGATCTCGTCCAACCGGTCGAGGTTCACAACCGTAGACAGCATCAGGCGGTCCTGGCTCCAATCGCCGGGCGGCTGGATCGCAAGCGCCGACAGCGCGAGGGCCAGGATCAGGGGCAGGCCGATCAGGCACAGCATGCCGCGCCCCCGCCCGACCGGCGGGCGGCGCAGCATAGAGCGGACACGCAGCTCCAGCAGGCTGGGTCCGCCAGGGCGCCTGCGGCCCAGGGCCAAAAGCGCCACCTTCGGTGCCATCCGGTCCGCCTGCCGGCCGCGCGCCGCCTTGCAAACCGACAGCAGCGTCTCGCAATAGGCTTTGACCCCGATCCGACCGCGCGACAGCACGGCGCCGTCGCAAGCCAGTTCGCGAAGATGCTCCACCTGCCGTTTCCAGGCGCGGTAAGCGGGGTTGAGGTAAAACAGGGGCTTCAGCGCCTCGAGCAAAATCTCCCATTCCAGGTCGCCGCTGCGGATATGCTGGAACTCATGCGCCAGCGACACGCGCAGATCATGCGGACGGGAAAGCAGGCCAGAGGGCAGGACGACGTGATATTGGTAAAGCCCACGGGTCGAGAACGGGACCAGGACCGTGTCGGAAATCTGGATCCGCACACGTCCGACCCGGCGCCAAGGGTAGCTTTCCGCAAGGATCCGCCGCAGGCTGAACACCGCGCGAAACAGGCGGAAAAGGCCGATACCAAAGCCCGCGCAAAACAGCGCGATCACACCGCGCGCCAAACTGCCCTCGCCGTTCAGCAACATCAGCGTGGCGCGGCTGTGCATCTGAACCAATTCCTCGAACGCCGCGGCCTTCATCTCGAACCCGCCGCTCAGGTAGTAAGACACCACCATGTCGGACAAGTTCACCTGCGGCGCCGGCGCGATCCCAGCACTGTGCAGATGCGCGATCCAGGCCGCGGCCGGCGGGGCCAACAGAACCGTCACGAACAAGGCGTTCAGCAGCGTCAGTTGACCGCCATGTGCGTCCCCGCGCCCCAGAAGCGACAGCGCCAACCGCGCCACCCACCACAGCGCGAAGGCAATGACAAAGAGCGCGTTGGCGTGCAAAAACGCATCCAGCAAAACCTCACCCGCCATCGTTTTTAAGCCTCCGATCCACCAGGGCGCGGATCTCTCCCAACGCCTCTTCCGTGAGGGCATCGTCATCGACCAGACGCGCGACCAGCGAGGCCGGCGTGTCGTCGAAAAGCCTAAGCGAAAGGTCTTTCAGCGACCGCGACTGATACGTGTCTTTGGCCAACGCTGGCGTGTAGATATGGGACTTACCGGCCTTGCGGCTGGTCACAAATCCCTTTTGTT
>CALCPC010000293.1 GCA_937900975.1 uncultured Paracoccaceae bacterium | reverse complement strand
GTCGAGATCATGGGGGCGATCCATGCGGGCGACATCCGGGGGATGTATATCCTCGGCGAGAACCCGGCGATGTCGGACCCGGATGTCGACCATGCGCGCCACGCGCTTGCCAAGCTCGACCATTTGGTCGTGCAGGACATCTTTCTAACCGAAACCGCGAATTATGCGGACGTGATCTTGCCAGCCAGTGCCTGGGCCGAAAAGACGGGGACTGTGACCAACACCAATCGGCAGGTGCAGATGGGCCGCCCAGCCATCGCGCCGCCGGGCGACGCGCGGGAGGATTGGTGGATCGTGACCGAACTGGCCCGGCGCCTTGGCCTTGGCTGGTCTTACACCCATCCGCGAGAAGTGTTTGCGGAGATGAAGCGCAACATGCCCTCGCTGGACAACATCACATGGGCGCGGCTGGAAAAGGCCGCCGGCACCTATCCGTCGCTGTCGCCGGAGGATCCAGGCCAGCCGATTGTCTTTTACGACGGCTTTCCCCGGGCCGAAGGGCGGGCGCGGTTCACACCGGCCAATGTCATCCCGCCCGATGAAGTGCCCGACAGCGACTATCCCTTCGTCCTCATTACCGGCCGGCAGTTGGAGCATTGGCACACAGGCTCTATGACCCGGCGGGCGACGGTGCTTGACCGGTTGGAGCCGGAGGCGAATTGCTCGCTCCACCCCAGGACGCTGCGCCGGCTTGGCATCGCCCCGGGTGAGATGCTGCGGCTGACCACGCGCCGCGGTTCGGTCGAGGTGATGGCCCGCGCCGACCGGGCGGTGTCCGAGGACAATGTGTTCCTGCCTTTCGCCTATGTGGAAGCCGCCGCGAACCTGCTGACCAACGCAGCGCTCGACCCTTACGGCAAGATCCCGGAGTTCAAGTTTTCGGCCGTCAGGATAGAACCGGCCTCCAAAACCCAGCTCGCCGCGGAGTAATCCGCGGCGCAGCAACTGCCTATGACAGACGCGGCCGCACGCGGTCGCCCCGATACTCTGTGTATTTTGCAACAGGCTGGCGCGGAAAGTATGCAAACCGGCAAAAATCCCCTGATAAGGAGAAACAGCACACTTAGGGGGTCATGATGCGTGAATTAAACTTCTATCTCGACGGCAGAAATGAGTCGGAACGATACAACATCAACTATAATCCAGAGCAAGCGCGCACGCCCGATATCGTCAACGTTTATGTTGAGGACGGTTTTGGCGACCAGTTTTCGAGCTATTCCTTCCAAGGCGTCGGTCCAAGCTCTGGCGACAGTGCGGACACCTTCAACCTGATCCTTCCCAAGGGATGGGATGCCAGGGTTGTCGACGTCCCCGAGCAGCCTGATTCCTTTTATTGGGAGATCCGCGACGACGCTGGAAATGAGCGCAGCCGGATCGAGGTGCGCGGCGGCGCCGAAGGCAAGATCACGAATGTCTGTTTTCCGCGCGGCGCCATGGTGGCCACGCCCCTGGGGCAACGGGCCATCGAGACGCTGGCCGTCGGAGATCTGGTTCTGACCCGCGACCGCGGCGCGCAGCCGATCCGGTGGATCGGCTCAACCTTGCTGAGTGCCGAGACGCTTCGGCAGTTCCCCGAAAAACGACCCGTCCGGATCGCCGCCGGCGCGCTTGGCGACCATGCCGCCACCGAGGTGTCGCCGCATCACCGGATCCTGGTTGCGGGTTGGCGGGCCGACACGCTGTTCGATGCGCCCGAAGTGCTGGCCGCGGCGGTGCATCTGGTCAACGATCGGACAATCACCCGCGCGCCGGCGGAGGCTGTCGAGTATTTCCACATCCTTCTGGACGGGCACGAGATCCTTTGCGTCGACGGTCTTTGGTCCGAAAGCTTTCACCCCGGTGCGGTGCAAACCGGCCTCGCCCCAGCCACGCGTGACGAGGTTTTGGAGCTTTTCCCAGCGCTTGAAACCGCGGCGACGGTCGATCTTGCCCGACCGCAGCCCGAGCAAGACGATCTGGTGGCGCTGCTTTTCTAATGCAGTGGCTCCGCGCCGATGACGGCGTCACTGGCAACCGCGCCTAAGGCGTCGTTGCCAAAGCCGGGCGGCGCGCCACGGCGGCTACGATCTTGGCCGCACCGTCCCCAAGATCGTCAGCCGGAATGACGTCGAGGCCGGAGGCGCGGAGGATGCGCTTGCCGGCCGAGACATTCGTGCCCTCCAAACGCACGACAAGCGGCACGGCCAGCCCCACCTCCTCGACCGCCGCGACGATCCCTTCAGCCACGATATCGCAGCGCATGATGCCACCGAAGATGTTTACAAAGATCCCTTTGACACCCGCGTCCGCCGTCATGATCTTGAACGCCTCGGCCACCTTCTCGGGCGTCGCGCCACCGCCGATGTCCAGAAAATTGGCCGGCGCGCCCCCTTCGAGCGCGATCAAATCCATCGTCGCCATCGCCAGCCCCGCGCCGTTGACAAGGCACCCAATCTCGCCGTCAAGCGCGATATGGTGAAACCCGTGCTTTTGGGCGGCAAGCTCCAACGCGTCGACCTCCGTGTCATCGGCCAGCCGCAAGATGTCGGGATGCCGAAAAAGCGCGTTGGCGTCGAAGGCCATTTTCGCGTCAAGACAGCACAGATCGCCCGCATCGGTCACGACCAGCGGATTGACCTCAAGCATCTCAAGATCTTTTTCGACAAAAAGCCTGTAAAGCGCCCCCATCAAGACAACGCATTGCTTGGCCGCGGCGCCCGTGAGGCCAAGCGCGAAGGCCAGCCGCCGGCCGTGATGGTTTTGATAGCCTGAGGCCGGATCGATGCTCAGCGACAGGGGCGGCGGCGCGGTGCTCGTTTCGATGTCCATCCCACCCTCGGGCGCTGCCAGAAACGCGATCCGCGCGCTTGGCCGGTCGATCAGAAGCGCCAGGTAAAGCGCGCGCGTCGCACGAATGCCGGTCTCGATATAGACGCGATTGACCTGCTTGCCGTCGGGCCCGGTCTGGGCGGTCCGCAGCGTTCGGCCAAGCATCCGCTTGGCTTCCGCCGCCGCGGCCTCTGCGGATGTCGCGGTCCGCACCCCTCCACCCGGGCCTGCGCCCGGCTCAACAAACCGGCCAAGCCCGCGCCCGCCGGCATGGATCTGCGCCTTCACGATCCAGGTCGGACCATCCAGTTCCGCTGCGGCAGCCCTCGCCGCGCTGGCCTGCACCACGGCGCGGCCCTCGGGGACGGGAATACCATAGCGGTGCAAAAGGGCCTTGGCCTGGTACTCATGGATGTTCACGTCCGGTCCTCCATGGCTTTGCGCCGCTTTGGGTGCGGGCGCGCGGGCTGTTGCATCGTACCGATCTGTGGCTTATGGTATACCAGATAGCAGAGGCGTCGAGGAAAGAACAGGTGAAACTCCAAGCCATCGACGCCAGCGTCACCCTCAAAGATCACGTCTATCAGCGGCTGCGCGAGGCGATCATCGATCTCAACATCTACCAGGACGACACCGTGCTGCGCCTTGATGAGCGGTCGCTTGCCGCGCAGCTCAACATCTCACGCACGCCATTGCGGGAGGCGCTGACCCGGCTGCAGGAGGAGGGATTTGTGGAAATCCGTCCGCGGAAAGGCATTTTTGTCTGCCGAAAGACGCGGGAAGAGGTGTTGGAAATGATCGTCGCCTGGGCCGCGCTGGAAAGCATGGCTGCCCGGCTTGCCACCCGGGTGGCAAGCGACGCGCGCGTCGCGGGGCTGCGCCGCCACGCGCTGGCCCACAGCTCCAGCTCCTCCCGCGCGGATTTGTCGGAATATTCGGACGCCAACATCCGGTTCCACCAGATGATCCTAGAGATGTCGGGCTGCGCGCTGCTGGCAAAAATGGCGGACGGGCTTTTCGCGCATATGTACGCCGTCCGTCGCCGCGCGTTAGAGGAGGGCGACCGCGCCTCCCGCTCGGTCGTGGATCATATGGGCATCATCGACGCGATCGAAGCCCGCAACGCCGATCTTGCCGCCGATCTGGTGCGCGAACACACCATGCGGCTGCACGACCATGTCGCCGCCGTCTGGCAGCGCTGGGATACCGCCGCCGGTGCGGCGCCATGATCCGCCGCCCCGCCCCCCTGCCAAACCGTCGCACACCACGCGGCGCCCGCCACCCCCGAAACCCCAACGCGAGGACATCATGAAAGCTCTCGAAGGCGTCAAAATTCTCGACTTCACCCATGTGCAATCCGGCCCCACCTGCACACAGCTTCTGGCCTGGATCGGCGACGATGTGAACAAGGTAGAGCGGCCCGGCGTCGGCGATGCGACGCGCAAGCAACTGGTGGATGTTCCGGGGGCAGACAGCCTCTATTTCACGATGCTC
>CALCPC010000292.1 GCA_937900975.1 uncultured Paracoccaceae bacterium | reverse complement strand
TCGGGTTCTCCCGCTAACGCGGTGTCCCCCTGAATTGCCCCCCTCCCGGGCCTTGGGCGGGGGCGGCACCCTGGGGGCGCTCCCCTACTTGGCGAGCGCCCTTCAGATCCAGACCAGTTTCATGAGCGATCCCGTGGGATCGAAGACGTTCCCCCTTCTGATCGGGGCGGTGTCGGTCCTGTGCGGCGGCGTGATGGTGTTCAAGCCCGACAGAGAACCCGACTGGCCAGAGCTGCGCACGCTGGGGGCGTTGGCGCTGTCGGTCATTGTGATGGTGGTCTATTCGATGGCGCTGAAACCGCTTGGCTTTCTGATCCCAACAGCGATCACCGCCGCGATCCTAAGCTACCAAATCGCGCGGAAACCGGTCTTCGCGCTTTTGTCGGGCATCGGCCTTGCCGTCGTCTTGTTCGTGATTTTCCGCTATGCGCTCGGCCTCGGCCTTGTGCCCTTTCCGAAGGTCTAGGCCATGGACCTCGTCGCCAATCTTGCCCTCGGCTTTAGCGTGGCGTTGTCGCCGACGACGCTGATGCTGGCCGTTATCGGCTGCTTTCTGGGAACCATCATCGGCTCGCTCCCCGGTCTTGGGCCGTCGAACGGGGTCGCCATCCTGATCCCGCTGACCTTCTCCTTGGGCCTCGACGCGACCTCTGCCCTGGTCTTGATGACCGCGGTTTACTATGGCGCCATGTATGGCGGGCGGATCTCTTCCATTCTTCTGAACATCCCCGGTGACGAGCCCGCCTTGATGACCACGCTCGACGGCTATCCGATGGCCAAACAGGGGCGCGCGGGCGATGCGCTGGTCCTGTCCGGCGTTGCGTCCTTTGTCGGCGCGTTTCTGGCCACCATCGGGCTGATGCTGCTGGCGCCGCTTCTGGCCAATGTCGCCTATCTCTTCGGTCCGGCAGAGTATTTCGCGCTTTACCTCCTCGCTTTCTCCACGCTTGGCGGGATCGCCTCGAAAAACCAGGCCAAGGCGGCACTGGCCTCCTGTATCGGGCTTGGCATCGCGATGATCGGGCTCGACAACACCTCCGGCATGCCGCGATTTACCTATGGCAACCTGCACCTGATGGACGGGGTGGATTTCCTGGTGGCCATCGTCGGGCTTTTCGCGGTGGCGGAGGTGTTTTTCTTTATCGAAAGCCATGGCCGCAACTCCTCCATCGGGGTCAAGCTGGACCGCGTGACGATCCCGGTGAAAGACATCGCGGCCTCGGGCTGGACCATGCTGCGGGCCAGCGTCGTCGGCTTTGTGGCGGGCGTGCTGCCGGGCGCGGGGGCCTCGCTGGGCAGCTTTCTGGCCTATATGTCGGAAAAATCCATCGCCGGGCCAAAGGGCGGCTTTGGCACCGGCGCACCGCGCGGCGGCGCGGCACCCGAGGCTGGCAACAACGCTGCCGCCGGCGGCGCGCTGGTCCCGATGCTGACGCTGGGCGTGCCGGGTTCGGGGACGACCGCGGTGCTTCTTGCGTTGTTGATGACGCTCAACATCACGCCGGGTCCGACGCTTTTCGCCGACCGGCCAGAGGTTGTCTGGGGGCTGATCGCGTCGCTTCTTATTGCCAATTTCGTGCTTTTGGCGATGAACGTGCCGATGGTCAAGATCTTCGTCAAAGTGCTGACCGTGCCGCCCGGTATCCTGCTGCCAGGGGTCACGATGATCTCTTTCGTGGGCATCTACTCCCTCTCCGGCAGCTATTTCGCCCTCCAGCTTATGGTCGCGTTCAGCATCCTCGGCTATGTCT
>CALCPC010000291.1 GCA_937900975.1 uncultured Paracoccaceae bacterium | reverse complement strand
ATCCTGCAGATCCGCCAGATGTTCGGGCAGCATGTGCCGGCCATCCTGATCACCGCCAATCGCGGCGAGCATCTGCGCAAGGCGGCGGCGCAGCAGCACTTCGCGGTCATGACCAAGCCGGTCAAGCTGAACCGGCTGAGATCCCTGATCGCGTGGAAGATCCGCACCGAAGGCCGGGCCGACACAGACGAAAGTCGGCCATGACACCGGGCCGGTGCCGCATACTCTGACGGTTGGGAGGACCGTTGCCATGTTCAAGATGTCTGGCCTGATCGGGGCGGCGATGCTGCTGGGGGCCCTGTGGGCGCCGGTTTCGGCACCGGCGGAGGCCGCCTATGACCTCCTCTTTCGCAACGGCACGCTCGACAGCATCGACCGTGACACAGCACTGCTTTACCGGCGCGACGTGACCAATGCGCTCAACCCCGAGGCCGCGACGCGCGACACCGGGGATATTGCGCTCTCCTTCGATGCAACGAACACAGCGCTTGCGCAGCTTGAGTTCCGGCAGGACGGCAAGGCCCGCAGTCTTGGGCGCTTTCCCGCCAGCGTCGGCAACCCGATGATCATGTATTTCTACGAAAGCGTCGTGCGCGACATGGCCGAAACCGCCGGCGGCAGCCCGTTCTATATCCGCAACCGTGTCAAGGACGCGTTGGTGCAGACAACCCCCGCCGTGGCGGGCGAGGCAGTGGTGGCGGGGCGCACCGTGCCGACGGTCACGGTCACGCTGGTGCCCTTCGCCGACGATCCCAACCGTGCGCGGATGCGCGGGTTCGGCGATCTCGCCCTTAAGATCACGATGTCCGAGGCTGTGCCGGGTTTGTATATGAGCCTGCGCGCCGAAACCTCCCCCAATGGCGGAGAGGCGGTCTACCGGTCGGAGCTGGTGTTCGAGCGGCTGGAAACGGCGCAATGATCCGGGCGGCGATTTTCGCGCTTCTGGCGTTGGCCGTGCCCGGCGCTGCTGGCGCGCAAAGCGTGGCGGACCAGCTAAACGACTATCCCACCGCGGCACGGGCAGATTATGTCTTTGCCTGCATGGCCGCGAACGGTCAAAGCCGCGACATGCTGCGCCGTTGTGCCTGCTCGATCGCCGAGATCGCGGAGATCCTGCCCTACGAGGCCTATTCCGAGGCGGAAACCGTGCTTTCGATGCGCCGGGTGGGGGGCGAGCGGATGGCCGTCTTCAACTCGTCCGTCGTGGCCGAGAACCTGGTCGCCGATCTCCGCCGCGCCCCGGCCGAGGCGGAGAGCGTCTGTTTTTGACGCGTGCCCTCCGGGAAGAGCCGGACGATCACACGACGACACCGCGACTGCAGTTGCGCCGATTCCCGCACCGCGCCGGAGTTCACAAAGGCAAGGCTTGACGGTGCTGTCCTTCGCGACGCGGATTTTTCGGCGGATATGTGCAACCAGTCGATGGGACTGACACGCGGTGTGCTGACCGCCGCGCGCGGGAGGGGTGTCGGCTTCACCGGCGCGGACCTGACTGGGGTCGGCACTCGTTAGGATTTCACCAGTGCCGACCGCGCCTCGACCGGTCTGAAGAACGTGACGGGTTGCGATCGCGCAAACCTTTACGCGGTCGGGATCCTTGCCCGCGCGCGGCGTTAGGGGCGGGTCAGAGCCCGACGGATTTCGGCAGCGCGCTCTCGAAACGGTTGCCGTCGGTGTCGGTTGCCATCACCCGCAGATCAGGTGCGCCGTTGTCGGAATAGACGAACCGGAACACGGGGTTCTCCGACACCGAGATGCCGCCGTCCATCGTGAACAAAAGCTCGTCGCCCTGCCAGACTTCCATGTGGTCGATGAAATGGGCGGGGATGAAGAGGTGGGTGATCTGGTCGCGCTGCAGCCCGGAATAGTTGGGATGGCGGATCATGATCTGCGCTTCGCGCCGGGGCGTCGACATCAGGGGGGCAGAGGCATCGGTGAACTGGCGCAGCCGCATCTCGCCCATCCCGGCAAGCGCCACCTCCGGGTCGCGCGACGCAGGCGCCGAGCACCCGCCAGAGGCTTTGACGAAGCGGCCGGTCATGTGCAGGCCGTCCCCGGTCTCGGCGATCACCCGAACGTTGGAATACTGATCGACGCGCACCCGCATCTCGAAATCGAGCGGGGCCATGCCGGGCCCGAAGCCCATGACGGCGGCCACCGGGGCCGGGGTCTCGGCGAGCACGACGGTCGCCGCCGTGATCTCGGCCCCGGTGTCGAGCTGGCGCAGGATGATCGGGACCGTGGCCGCGTCATGCGCGCGGACCGGCGCCTCAAGCTCCAAGAGGGCGGCACCGTCGCGGAGGGCCGCATCGCCGACGACATCGTATTGCAGATCCGTCCAGGTCTCGCCCGCCTTCATCGGATTCTTGACCGGCCCGGCGAGCGGCGCCGTGGCGACCAGGGCCAGAACGGCGGCAAGGCAAAGTGTGGTTCGGGGCATACGCAATCCTCCAGCGAAGGTTTTGCGCGACTGTGCCACAGAATTGTGCACAAATACATGCCGACAATCGGTGTAACCGCACACAATGGCGTGCATCGGTGCTGAAAAGGGGGAGAGTGGGATGTTCGAAGCGGTCATCGCCATCTGTGCGGGCCTTGCCGGCGACATCTGCCGGGACCAGCTGGTGCCCGGCTATGCGGCCGCGGACCGGGCGGCGTGCGAAGCGTTGTTGGCGGCACGCCCGCCCGATGTGGCGGCCGACTGCAAGCCCGCGGGCCCCGTTCTGTCGACCGAGGAGGTTGCGCCGGGCGTCTTTGTCCATATGGGGGCCGTGGCGGAGCCCGATGGCGCAAACCTCGGCGACGTGGCCAATCTGGGGTTTGTGATCGGGCAGGACAGCGTCGCGGTGATCGACGCGGGCTCCGCGGCCTGGGTGGGTGAGGCGCTGTGGCGTGCGATCCGGGCGGAGACGGCGAAGCCGGTCAGCCATTTGATCCTGACCCATCATCATCCTGACCACGCCTTCGGGGCTGGGCCCTTTGCCACCGCTGGCGCCGAGATTGTGGCGCCCGAGGGTTTCACCCGGGCACTGGCGGACCGGCAGGCGAACTATGTCGAAAGCCTTGAGCGTCTGATCGGGACGCAGGCGTTTCTCGGCACAAGGGTGGTGCCCGTCACGCAAGAGGTTGGGGCAGAGACCCGCCTCGTTCTCGGCGGGCGGGTGCTGGTGCTGCAATCCTGGCCGGCGGCGCATTCTGCCGCGGACATGACGGTGCTGGACGTGGCCACCGGAACGCTTTTTGCCGGCGAGCTGGTGTTTGATCGGCACACCCCCGCGCTTGACGGGCGTCTTTTGGGCTGGCGGGCGGTTTTGGCCGAGCTTGCCGAGGCAAAGGGTGCGCGCAGCGTCCCGGGGCATGGCGCGCCGAGCCTGCCCTGGCCGGAGGGGCTGGCGGACACCCAGCGCTAGCTTGAGGTCCTGGAAACCGATACGCGCGCGGCCATCGAGACAGGCGAGCGGCTGGGCGCCGCGGTTGAGCATATCGCGCAGTCGGAGGCGTCGGGCTGGGATCTTTTCGCCGCCTACACCCCCCGCAACGCGACGGTCGCCTTCACCGAGTAGGAATGGG
>CALCPC010000290.1 GCA_937900975.1 uncultured Paracoccaceae bacterium | reverse complement strand
GAGCGCTGCCCTCCGAAGGCAGAGGCCAGAGGTTCGAATCCTCTCGGGTGCGCCAGTCAATCCTGTTCCGTTGGTGGGTCTTTCTCTGCCTTGAACGGGGCGGTGCTGGGAGGCAGGCATCCAACCCCGCAAAACGCCAACAGTGCTGCAAAGGTCTGTTGGGTCACAAGTTTCTTGCCAGATCGGTCCCCAACCCACCCATTTTTTCGCAGGGTTTTGGCGGGGGGGGGGGCTGCTCATCTCGACTGCTCCCCCCTGCAAGTCGAGTGGCGTTTCCTGGGGCGGCGGCGCTTTGGCCCCGTCTTAAAGCCCCCCTTGCCGGGACAGCGCGGCAGGCGGTGGGCGCCCAGCGCTATCGATCATTCGATTTCGACATCTGTTCGGACCTGAAAGCGGTTTGGATCAAAGGTCGCAACCGACACTTCCATCAATGGTCCGTCGCTTAGAAAAAGTTGCGCCTCGATCTGCAGGGCGGGCGCCCCGGCGGCGAGGCCCATCACCGCGGCATCCTCCGCGTCGCAGGGGATCGCGCGCACAAGTTGACTGATCCGCCCCACCTCGACGGCGAACGCCTCCTCAATGATCCGATAGACCGACGGGCGACCGGGCTTGAGCAGGGGCTCGATGGCCGCAAAGCGGGCGGGTACATAAACCCGGTTCACGCTAAAGGGCAGGGCTTCTTGCGGAAGGGTCCGGGTGCCCGTCACCTCAAGCCAGTGGCCCGTCTCGCTTACATGACCTTTGAGCAGCGCGACATCCTCGGTGCGCACGGTCCGCGTGCCGTGAATGGCAAATTTGGTATCGCGGCCAAGGCTGAGAAGGTCGCTGATCCCGCCTGTGGCCATGTTGAAGCGTTTTTTGGGGGTGTCCGAGATGATCTCGGTCCCCGCGCGCTTCTTGCGCCGCAGCACGCCCGAGGCTTCAAGCTCCGAAAAGGCCAGCCGCAGGGTCGACCGGCTGATGCCGAGTTCTGCGGCATAGTCCGATTCCGGCGGCAGCCGGTCCCCGACTTTAAGAACACCGGTCTGAATTTTTTGAAGGATCTCTTCGCAGACCTGCGCGTAAAGCGTGCTCATCGCAATGTTCCGGGCAACCAAAGGGCGATGCCGGGAAAGATGGCCAACAACAGCGCGAATGCCAAGAGAAGGACAAAGAACGGCAGCGCGGCGCGGGCGATTTTACCGATACCCTCGCCGGTCTGGGACTGGATCACGAAGAGGTTAAAGCCGATGGGCGGCGTTATCTGGCTGATTTCGACGGCCACCACCACAAAAATACCGAACCAGATCGGATCATAGCCAGCATTGGTGATCAGGGGTAGCGTGATCGGCAGCGTCATAACGATGATCGAGGTCCCATCGAGGAACATTCCAAGCAGCGCGTAAAACGCCAACAGCACGACGATGAGGGCAAAAGGCGACAGCCCAAAGGACGCGATCTCAGCGGCGATTGCCTTTGGAATGCCGAGAAACCCGAAGGCAGAGTTTAGCAGCGCGGCCCCAACGATGATAAGCCCGATCATTGCAGAGGTGCGCACCGCCCGCCGTCCAGCGCGGATCATGGTCGGGATCGAAAAGCGCCCCATGACGATCGAAATCAGCACCGCCCCAAGGCCCCCGATCGCGGCCAGTTCTGTGACACTGGCAAAGCCGAGGTAAAGCGATCCGATGATCGTCACGATCAGCGCGGCGACGGGTCCGATATCGCGCATGCCGCGCAAGCGGTCGCCCCAATCGGGGCGGTCATGCGACGGCTGCGTGCCCGTGACCGCCTGGTGCAGCGCGATATAGCCCATGTAAAGCAGCGCAAGCGTGAGGCCCGGAACCACCCCGGCGATGAACAGCTCCAGGATCGACTGCTCTGCCACCACCCCATAGATGATCATGATGATCGACGGTGGGATCAAGAAGCCAAGGGTCCCCGCCCCGGCAAGCGATCCCATGGCCAAGCGCCGGTCATACCCGCGCTTTTGCAATTCGGGCAGGCTTACCTTTCCGACAATGGCGGTGGTCGCAGCGGAAGAGCCCGAGACGGCGGCGAAAAGGGTCGAGCCCACGACATTGACATGCAAAAGCCCCCCCGGCAGCCGCCCCAGCCATGGCGCAAGTCCCGAGAACAGCGACCGCCCCAGCCCGGCGGCGACCAAAACCTCGCTCATCAAGATAAACAACGGCAAGGACAAAAGGGGCGTTGGGATCATCGACCCCCAGATCACGCCGCTGGAGAAGATCTCCATCGGGATGTTTGGCTTGAAGATGGACAACAGCAGATAGCCGGTCGCGAAAAGTGACAGCCCGATCCAGACCGACCCGGCGAGCAGGGCGACGAAAAGCAAGACTGTGACGACCGCGATCTCAAGCATCGGTAGGCTCTGCGTCCGCGTCGCGCCATTCGGTCCGCTGATCTGTGACCAGGCGCAGCGCCCGCGCGGCCAGATCCAGCCACAGTTGAACCATGCCCCAAAGCACCACAGCCTGTGGGATCCACAGGGGCGTTTTCGTGACACTGGTGGCCAGGATGTTGCGCTCAAAAGAGGTGGCAACCTTGGTCCACAGGGCCCAGACGATCACGGCCACCACCGCCAGCGCCACCAGATTGGCAAGAAGGTCGAGGTATTTGCGCCCCTTGTGCGGCAGCGCCTCGCTCAGCAGCGAGACGCGCACATGGACGCCCGTGCGCACAGCGGGCCCCGCGGCCAGCGCAAAAATCGCGGCCATGGCGTATTGGCTGAACTCCCAAGTGAAGGAAAAACTTTCGGCCTGCGCGCGGGCCACAACCTCGGCCAACATCAGCGCGCAATAGCCAAAGATCAGCGCAACGGCGGCGGTTTCCGCCAGCCGTGACAGCCGATCAATCAGGGTGAG
>CALCPC010000289.1 GCA_937900975.1 uncultured Paracoccaceae bacterium | reverse complement strand
GTAAAATGGCAGGTTCATCATCTGACTGAAGAAATCACCGAGGCCTTCGGATGTGGCCCAAGCCTCGCTGAGTTCGGCAAAGGCAAGATGGCTGCGGTTGGTGTAGGTGCCAAGACCGTTAAAACGGCCGAGCGGCGCTTCGGCCCGCAGCGCTTCGGTCGCCTCTACGTCGACCGATGTCTCTTCGGTACAGCCGAACGGACCGCAGTTTTCGGTGACGACGATGACCTGTTCGTGCTCGACGAAAAAGGATTGCACGGCCACCGACATGATCGGCGCGGCGATAAAGGCAAACATCGCCAGCAGGGATGGCAAGATGAACCAAAAGAACGTGCGGTGCGGCATCGGCAATCCCCCAGGGTGTTGGCGCGTGTTTCGTGGCGCAAAGCAATTGGGGGCGCCGCGGCGCCCCCAGATCTGTCTTACTGCAAGAAGCCTTGTTCGCGGGCCGCGGTGGTGTAGGCGGCCTCTGCGTCGGCCAGCGCTTGCTCTGCGCTTTCGCCGCCTTGCATGAACGTCGACAACTCATTGCCAAGCGCTGTGTGCAAGAGACCCATGTAGGGCACCATCGGATAGGGCGCGGCGCCGGCCTGAGCCGTTTCGAAGATGCCGGCAGACACGGGGCCCGGCTCATAACCCGGAACCAGCCAAACAGCCGCGTCATTGTTGGCCGCCACCGTCTCGGGCGAGGCGCCGTTGACCATCGCGATATAGCTCGCCTCTGCATCTTCGTCCGAGATGTTCTTGGCGATTGTGAACCCGTCCCACCACAGGGTAGAGGCCGGCCGGCCATCCGCCGTGATCTTCGGCGCCATGGCAAGGATCGTGTTGCTGACGATCTCTTCGGTGGACCCTTCGTCGTCGAGGATCCCAGCCCCGCGGGAGCCCCACATAATGCCGAGCGCAATCTCGCCACCTTCCCACAGCGCCTGCGTGGCGTTGGAATCGAAGGTCAAGAAATCGGGGTTGGAATACTCCGACAGCGCTTTCAACATCTCCAGCGCCGCGACGCCGGCGTCGTTGTTGATCGACGGCGCGGCTGAGCCCGGCTCAAAGAAGCTGCCGCCGAAGCCGAGATACATGTTCACGAACTCTTCGGCGAGGTTCCATCCCGATTTGGTGTTCAAAGCGACAGGATGGTCCATCAGGCCAGCGGCGCGGATCGCTTCGGCGGCCTCAATAACCTCGGCATAGGTCGTCGGCACCTCAACGCCGACAGTCTCCAAAACATCCTTGCGATAGAAAAGGTGCTGCGCGTTGGCCATGAACGCGACGGCCTTAACCTCTCCGCCGATGGTGATCAGCTGATTTTTCTGCAGATCGGCCCCATGGGCCGCAATCAAGTCGTCAAGCGGACGGATCAAGTCCCCGTTCAGCAGCGGCACAATCGACGAGTTCGAGACGACGGCCACGGTGTACTGCGCGGGATTGGGCGTCAGCGCGGCGACTTGGATGTCTTTGTGCTCGGTCGTTTGGTTCTTGGTCACTTCGACGCTGTCGGTCGCGCAGGCCTCGGCCCCCGCAGCGACGGCATGAAGCGCCGGAAAATCGTTCGAGAGGATCCGGACGGAGCCCGAAGCGATGCCACAGTCGGCAGCGGCAAAGCTTGCGATCCCGGTAAGCGCGGTGGCAAGCGCGGCTGTGCTGACCAGTTTCATGGGGTTGGGTACCTCCTTGTTGGCCGGGTCAATCCCGGTGGGCCGCAGCGCCTGGTTCGAATCGCACGCCGTTGGCCAGATTTTCGAATTAGTCGTGAATGTTTTTCGCCTCCGCAAGGCGCTTTCTGTCGCGAAGCCTGCTTTCTCGCTCTCCGGTAGAAACATCTTGCCACCGCCAGAGAATCGGAGCCTATTGTTTTTGCAATCGTATGCAAACAGGGGGCGACACAGCGATGGCCGAGATTCAACTGCGCAACATCTCCAAGCGCTGGGGCAGTTTTGTGGGTGTGGCGAATTTCGATCTGACCATCGCCGATGAGGAGTTTTTGGTCCTGCTCGGCCCGTCGGGCTGTGGCAAGACCACCACCATGCGGATGATTGCGGGGCTCGAAGACGCGACCGACGGCGATATCATGATCGGCGGTACGCGGGTCAATGACCTCGACCCAAAGGACCGCGACGTGGCAATGGTGTTTCAAAGCTACGCGCTTTACCCAAACCTCAACGTCTATGAGAACATCCGCTTCCCCCTAAAGGTTCGCAAGATCCCGGAGGCAGAGCATGATGAGCGCGTCCGCCGCGCCAGCGCGATGGTGGAGCTTGACGAATTTTTGCACCGCCGCCCGGCTGAGTTGTCGGGCGGTCAGCGGCAGCGGGTTGCCTTGGCGCGGGCCATCGTGCGCCAGCCCAACGTGTTCTTGATGGACGAGCCTTTGTCGAACCTCGACGCCAAACTGCGCGTCTCGACCCGGGCGCAGATCAAAAACCTGAGCCATGAGTTGAAGGTGACAACGGTTTACGTGACCCACGACCAGATTGAGGCGATGACGCTGGCGGACCGGGTTGTTGTTATGTCCAAGGGCATTGTACAGCAGGTGGGCACACCGACCGAGATTTACGACACGCCCGCCAACACCTTTGTCGCCAGCTTCATCGGCAACCCTGCGATGAACCTGATGCAAGGCACGGTGACCGGTGGCGTTTTCGAAGGCGAAAACGTCAAGATCGCCGGGTTTGAAGGCGCCCCCGATGGCGCGGTTACGCTGGGGTTCCGGGCCGAGGATGCCGCGCTTTCCAGCACGCCGGCGGAAGTCGCGGCGGAGGTCTATTCGCTTGAGCTTCTGGGCGACGCCACGATGATCACGGTGCGGGCCGGTGGCGCCTTGGTCTCGATCAAGGCCGACAAAGAGTCTCGCGCCGGCATCGGAGAGCCCGTGTCGGCCAGCATACCGGCCCGGATCTGCCATCTTTTCGACAGCGAAAGCGGCGCGCGGATCCGCTGATGGCCGAGCATGGCGTCTTGTCGGGGGCACGGCCCGAGCAGGCGGTGCTGACGCGCGACACCGACCTTGGCAAGACCGAGGCGACGCGCAAAGTGATCGAGACCATGGTCGACGGTCTCAACGATCACCGAATTGCCGATATTGGAGAGTTCTTTGCCGAAGGCTTTCGGTGGCGCGGCAACCAGGGCTGTGGCACGAAGGACGGGCTTCGGGCCTTCCAAGAGCATTGGCAAAAGCCGTTTCAAGCGGCTTTCGGCGACAAGGTGTGCATCGATGAGGCACGCCTTTACATGGGGGAATGGGCGGCGGCGTTCGGGCGGCAGGAGGCCACGCATCGCGGCCGTTTTATGGGCATCGACGCAACCGGAAAACGGGTCGAGATCCGGTATATGGACTTTTGGAAAGTGGTCGACGGCAAGATCGTCGACAATTGGGTCATGGTCGATTTCCCCCATGTGCTGGCGCAGCTTGGTTGCGATGTCTTCAACGGCGAGGGCTGGGAAGCCTTCGACCGGGGGGAGCGGACCCCGCCGCACCCATGATCGGCCCGGCGCGCGGCGCAGGCTGTCCGGCGGCTTGCGCGTCCGGCCCGTCTGGCGCGGCCAACTGACATGACAGCCAGCATGACAGCGTGCTTGGCAGCGTCGCATCGCACGCTTTTGGAGGGGTTTCGCGCCGCCGCGCGGGATTTCGCAGAGGCGCCGGTGCGGTCGGCGCTGTCCTCGCTGTTCGCGCCCTCGGCAGAGGTGCGGTTGGGGCATCCGTTCTCGGCAATGGTGGGCGCGGATGCGTATTACACGCAAGCGCTTGCGCCGCTTTTTGCGGCACTGCCCGATTTGGAGCGCCGGGACGATATTCTGATCGCCGGCGCAGATGGCGATGGTGCGGATTGGGTTGGCTCTGGCGGGCATTATGTCGGCACGTTTGTGGCGCCATGGCTGGGGACCCCGCCAACCGGTCGGCCGGTGGCGCTGCGGTATCACGAGTTCTGGCGCTTCGAGGATGGGCGCGTGGTTGAGGGGCAGGGGATTTGGGACCTGCCCGATTTGATGCTGCAGGCCGCGGTTTGGCCGATGGCGCCGCCGCTTGGGCGCACGTGGCGGGTGCCGGGACCGGCCACGCAGGACGGCGTGCGCCGGGGTGCCCGGGACGCGCAGCGCTCGGACGCGAGTGCCGCCCGGGTCGTCGCGATGCTGACGGCCTTGCAACGCTATCCCTCCGAAGGCGGGCCGGAGGTGATGGAGATGGACCGGTTCTGGCATCCGCGCATGGCGTGGTACGGTCCCGGGGGCATCGGGTCGGGACTTGGCGTCGCGGGGTTTCGCGCGATGCATCAGACGCCGTTTTTGCGGGCCTTTCCGGACCGGGGCCTGCATCGCGACGGAATCCGCCACCACTTTTTCGGGGATGGGCCTTATGTGGGCGTGACCGGTTGGCCGAACATGAAACAGACGCTGACCGGGTCGGGTTGGCTGGGGTTGCCGGCGACGGGGGCTGAGGTGACGCTGCGCAGTCTTGATTTCTGGCGGCTCGACGGCGACCGGATCCGTGAAAACTGGGTGCTGGTCGACCTGATGGAAAATATGGACCAAACAACCAACACGTAACACAGCACCCCAATTTATAACAGAAAAGAACACGTAAAAAATACAGTACCAAGAA
>CALCPC010000288.1 GCA_937900975.1 uncultured Paracoccaceae bacterium | reverse complement strand
CGCGCGGCCGTTGGCAGCCAGCCCACCGTTAGCCGGGTCTTTTCCCGCCCCGCCTCCGTTTCGCGCGAGAAGGCGGAGCGGGTGCACGCGGTTGCGGACGCGCTCGGCTACATACCCAACCGCGTTGCCCGCACGCTGAACTCCGGTCAGTCGTTTCGCATTGGCGTGGTCCTTGCGCATCTGCGCAACGATTTCTTCGCCGAGATGCTTCGACAGCTCAGCGAAACGCTGAACGTCCATGGCTATTCTGTCACCGTGTACTTTGCCTATAACAGACCCGACGAGGTTGATGGGATTGTCGATGGGCTTTTGGCCGATCAGGTCGACGGGCTGGTGCTGGCGTCCGTAAGTCTGTCCAACACCCTGGTCTCTCGCGTCGAAAAAAGCGGTATTCCCTGCGTTCTTTTGAACCGGGGACAGCCCAATGCCTCGGCGGCGATGGTGACGGCTGCCAATGTCGCGGGCGGGCGACTTGCCGCGCGGTTTCTGATCCAAGGCGGGCATACGCGGATCGCGCATCTTGCCGGTTGGGGGGAAGCGCTGAACGGGGTGGAGCGGCGCGAAGGGTTCATGGCGGCGATGGCGCAGGCCAACCAAACACCGTTTGCGGTTGTCGATTGCGGCTTTCGCCGGACCCTAGCCATGGAGGCGGCGCGCACGCTTTTTTCGGGCCCGCATGTGCCCGATGCAGTGTTTGTGGCCAACGATCACATGGCCATCGGCGTTTTGGAGGTGTTGCGCGTGGAGCTTGGGCTTAGCGTTCCGGGCGACGTTTCCGTCGTCGGCTTTGACGATGCGCCGATGGCCGCTTGGGCCTCGTTTGACCTGACGACCGTGCGCCAACCACTGGGCCGGATGATCGAGGCGACGGTCCGGCTGTTGATGGATCGGATCGGCGGCGGGGCCCCGCGGCCAGAGCGGATCGAGATCGAAAGCGAATTGATTGTGCGCGGCTCTGCCCGCGTGCCGCAGGGTTGGGCCGGTCGGGCATGACGCCTGGATGGGTGCTTTTGCCCGGTACGCTTTGCACGGGCGCTGTCTTTGACCCCCTGATGGACAGTCTTGGCGTTCCGCCATCCCGGCGCCGGGTCGTTCTGGCCGATGCGCCGCATGTGGCGGACTACGCCCCCCGGTTGCGCGCGGCTGTCGCGCCTGGCGATATCGTGTGCGGTTTCAGCCTTGGCGCGCTGGTCGCCGCGCACAACCTGGCAGCCCTTTCCCGCGCGAAGGCTTTGGTGCTGCTGGCCGCGAACCCAAACCCCGACCGGCCGGGCGGACGGGCTGCGCGGGAGGCGCTGCGCGACCGGATCCGCAGCGGCGGCGCCCAGGATTGGGTGCGGGAGCGTTGGGCCGAGATGAGCACGGGCGGGCCGGATCAGATGGCGCGCGTCGTGCAGATGGCGGTTGAAACCAAAGCGCTGATCGATGCGCAGACAGAGCTTGGCGCCTCTCGCCCCGGTGCGGTTGCCGATCTTCGGGAAAGCCCGCTGCCCCAGATCTATATTACGGGGGCTGAGGATCGGATGACGCCCGCCTCACGGCTAGAGGGGCTAATCGCGGGACGCGACCGGGCGTGGTTTGCGCTGCTTCCCGGCCGGGGCCACTTTGCCCTGCTAGAGGATCCGACAGCCGTTGCCGATGCGATCCGGCGCGGTCTTGCCGCGACGCAGGCGACACATCTTCCCGAAAGGCAGAACCATGACGCATAGCGAGATCCCGGCGGCCCTGCTGGCCCAGCTTCGCGCGGTCGACACCCCAACGGTTTGCAATGCGATCGAGGTTGTGGAGGGGCGGCGCGGTTTCAACCGCTTTACCCGCGGCACGATGCACCACAACCGCCCGGGCCAGACCATGGTGGGACGCGCCCGCGTGGCGCGGATTGCAGGGCTCGCCCCGCCGACCGAACCGGCCGAGACGATCCGTGCGCGCCGGCTGGACTATTTTCGGTGGATGGCGCGGGGGCCGGGCCCGACCGTCGCCGTGGTCGAGGATCTGGATTATCCGGCCTGTATCGCCGGCTGGTGGGGGGAGGTGCATGTCGCCGTCCACAAAGGGTTGGGCCTTGCGGGCGCAGTCACAAACGGGGTGATGCGCGATCTCGACGTGATGGATGAGGGGTTTCCGGTCCTCGCGGGCTCCATCGGGGTCTGCCACGGCTATGTCCATGTCGTCGAGAGTGGCACACCGGTTTCGATCCACGGCCTCCATGTCCATCAGGGGGAGGTTATCCATGCCGACCGGCACGGCGCGCTGGTCATCCCCGAAGACGTCATTCCCCGGTTGGGGCGCGCCATCGACAGCGTTTTCGCCAACGAGGCCATCATCCTGGGCCCCGCCCGCGCGCCGGGGTTCGACATCGCAGCGCTGGAGCGCGCTTGGGCGGAGTTTGAGCGACGGCGCACCTGATCAACGAGTTGCAAAGAACACGCGGCGCACGCCGCCGGTGGTGCGCAAAGCCGTAAAGCGGATGCTGGCGCGCCAGGGTCACCAACCGTCGCGCGGGCAGCGCCACGCCCCCGTCAATGGGTCGGCGTTTTGGCCATGAACCGCTGCGTTTCTTCCAGCGACGTTACAACCGCTTGGCTGCCCAGACCCATCGCGTTTTGCGCCGAGGCCGCCTGTCCCATGGCAACGCAGTCCTCAATGCCAAGCCCAAGGTGAAGACCGGTCGCAAAGCCCGCGACCGGTCTTCA
>CALCPC010000287.1 GCA_937900975.1 uncultured Paracoccaceae bacterium | reverse complement strand
TGCACACCCTGCCCCAACGCGGCAAGCCCGACAGCGATGGCGCCGGGCGCCCGCGCGCGCTTGTCCGGCTCTAACCCGATGGCGCCGATAAAGCCTTTGCGCGACACGCCAAGCAGGATCGGACACCCCAATCCGTGAAACAGCGCAAGCCCTTGGATCAACGTGACATTGTGGCGAAGCGTTTTGCCAAAACCTATGCCGGGATCGACCATCAGGCGCGCGCGCGGGACCCCTGCGGCCTCCACCGCCGCGATCCGCGCGGCAAGCGCGTCATAGACGTCAAGAAGCACGTTGTCATAGCGGGGGTTGTCCTGCATCGTCTCGGGATGGCCTTGCGCGTGCATCAGGCAAATCGGCACGCCAAGCCGGGTGGCGCGGTCCAGGTTCTCGGGCTCATAGGTCAGGGCCGAGACATCGTTCCTAATCCGGGCTCCGGCGGCGATTGCGGCCTCGGCGACCTCCCCCTTTCGGGTATCGACCGATATCGGGCAATCTGGATGCGCCTCGGCCATCGCGGTGATCACGGCGTTGACGCGCTGGAACTCTGTCCCTGGATCGACCGGGCGCGCGCCGGGGCGGGTCGATTCGCCGCCCACATCCAGAATGTCGGCGCCTGCGCCGATCAGCGCCTCCGCCCGGGTAAGTGCGGCGGGCCCCTCGGCCAGCCCGCCATCCGAGAAACTGTCGGGCGTCGCGTTCAGCACGGCCATCAGCCGCGGCTCAGACCAATCGACGCCGGCGATCGGCGCGCGCGGTGCAGTAAGGGCCGTTAGCCAAGGCTCTGGCACAGCGGATGCCGGCATCAATGTCGGCGGTGCGCCGCGCGACAGCACCTCAACCATGGCAAAGCCGTGCGGTCCACCGGCAAGCGGCAGCGCGTCGGCGGCCAGCGCAGGGTCCGTCACGACCAAGGGGCGGTAATACATCATGCCGTCACACCGATTATGTGCCGAAGCACCGTCGGCAGCGCATCGTACTGCGCGAAATGCCCTGCCGGATCCAATTCAGCGATGCTTTTTTGGCGGTAGCCTTGCGTGTGCAGCACAAAGGGCACGTCGGCGTTGCGGGCCGTCTGGCTGTCGGTCTCGCTGTCGCCGATAAAGACAACCGCGCCAGACCCTAAAGCGGCGGCTGTGTGGGTCAGCATCGCGGGGTCAGGTTTCAGTCGGTCAAGCGTATCGCCGCCGGTCACCGCCCCAAAAAACCGCAGAAGGTCGAAGGTCTCAAGCACGTGGAGCGCGGCAGCCTCCGGCTTTTGCGTGGCGACGCCCAGAGTGTGGCTAAGCGACAGCAGCGCCAGCGTGTCGGCCACGCCCGGAAAAGGCGTTGTCAGCGCAACCGGGTCGTCCTTGTAGAGGCCAAGAAAGGTCCGCAGCGCCGTGTCCAGCCCTGTCGCGGGAATACCGCCCGTTGCCTCCAAAAGCTGTTGGACCTGCATCCGCATCCCACGACCGACAAAGCGCTTATAAGTTTCGACATCGACGGGCGCCCGGCCGTGATGCGCAAGAAGCGCATTGCCCGCGCGGCAAAGCGTGGGTGCCGTGTCAAGCAAGGTGCCATCAAGGTCGAAGATCAACCGCGCCATCCGCTAAACCTCCGACCGATGCGGCAGACCGGCAGCGGCCCAGGGCGCAGCCGGCCCGCCAAGCGCGGTAAGCGTCGCCGCGCCAAGCGCGCCTTGAAGCCAAAGCAGCATCGTCACCGGGTCGGCGGCAGCGGGCGGATCATAGGCCCCCGCCACAAGACGCGCGGGTGCGATGCGCGCGGTCTTGCCCGCCTTACGCGCCCAGCCAAGCGCCACAACGGAGGAAACGACCGCGCCAGCCGGCAACCGCGCGGCCCCCGCCCAGGCCGCCGCGTCATAGCCAAGCTCGCCGATGCGCTGGCCCTCTGTCCCAGCAACGCCGTGGGAAAGCGCCATCGGCGCCAGCAAAAACGCCAGCCCGCCCGGCCCCGCCTCCCGCTGGAGCGCCGCGACGAGGGCGGGCGTTAGCAGGGCATCGGGTGCCAAAAAGACCAGGTCCACGCCAGGGCGGCCGTCCACCGGGGCATCGAAATCGCCCGGCTCGCGGCGGATTTCGACGCCAAGCGCGCCGGCGATGCGATCCAGCTTTTCAATCCGCACGGTGGCCGCTTTGGCCTTGGGGCTGACCAAGACCCGCGCGGCGATCCGCTCTGCCAGGGTTTCGAGCAGATCGACCCGCGCCCGCCGAAGCTCTGCCGCGATCGCATCGGTGATAACGTCGTAAGACAGAATGGTGTCGACAGCGTCGTCGATGGCAGCGACGCCTGGCGCCAACGCGATGTCGACCGAAAACCGCAGCCGTTGTTTCACCCCCCGCTCGGTCTGGAACACGCCGATCTCGGCCTCGCACACATAGTCGCGGACGAAAATCGTGTCTGCGGCGCGGGCCGCTTGGGGCTGGTCCATGATCGATCCCGGGTTGGGCTGCCCCTGTCTAGGCAGACCACCGGGCGAGCGCAATCACCCCCGCGCTTCTCGCGTGGGGCGGCGATAGAAGATGTGCACGCCGATCCGCGTCGTACGCTCTAGCCGGCGCGACCAGGAGGGATTGACCTGCGTGGTGTGATAGTGCGTCGCACCGTCGGTCAAAATTCTGTCGCGGCCATCAAGCATCAGGCGCGCCAGCTTGGACAGCCGATCATGCGCGGCGCGGTTCGGCATGTCTTCG
>CALCPC010000286.1 GCA_937900975.1 uncultured Paracoccaceae bacterium | reverse complement strand
AATCGGCCAGCACGTGCCGACGTTTTTCAAGCGTGGACGAGGCGCAGCGCCAATTTCTCGCCAATGGCGGCCCGAACAATGACCGCTTCAACCTAGATCCCGACGGCGACGGCTTTGCCTGCCGGTTCGATCCGACGCCCTATCGCCAAATGTCGTTTTGAGTTAACTCCTTGCACCCGCCCCAACCATGGGGCAGGCTGTTGCGAACCTCTGGTGTATGCCGTCAGACTTTCAGATCTCCAGCGCTTTTGCGGCCATCCCGGCCATCGATCATTTCAAACTCAATCGGCTGGTTTTCGGCCAGGGTGGTCAACCCAGCGGCCTGAACAGCGGTGATGTGGACGAAAATATCCTTACCGCCATCGTCAGGTTGAATGAACCCATAACCCTTTTCGGAATTGAACCACTTTACAGTGCCTTTAGGCATGCCTTCAGTCCTTTTCAAGTCATGACCGGCGCAGCGCGCGCCGACTTCGACGACGTCTGAGCCTGCACCCTGACCGGGTATGGTCGGCCGGAAAAGGCATTTTGGCAGCAAACCCCGTTGCTACAAGATAGCGCGAATCGCGCGTCATGAACACCGCGAAACCGGGAACCGGCGTCCCAGGGACGCCACCGCCCAAGCAATAATCTGTAAACATGCGGTTTTGATTATGGAACGCACAGGGGCGGGTGCGACGCGCGTATCCTCTGCCGATGCCGTGTGGCGTCGGGCCAGAATGGCCTAGGTTCGGCCGGGCGATCATGCTAGGCACGGTCCGACCTTGAGGGAGACCGCACATGCTGCAGGGGTTCGCGGCCGTCGTCGTGGTGGTGATCGTGCTTTTCACCGGGCTTTCGGCCTTTGCCGCCGGGGTGTTTTGATGGCGCAGCGGTGCGGCGGGAAATACAGCCCCGGTGGCGCCGGCGCGACCAGCGCGCTTCGCGGTCGGCGCGCGGTCAAATCCAACATTTGGGCGCGGCTTTTGCTGATCGCGCCCGTACCGCTGCTGATCGCGGGGCTTTTGGAGGTTTTTGGGGGCGACGCCCTGGCCGCGCTGGCCGAGATCGGCGGCTTTGCGCTCCTGATCCTTGGCGCTTGGCTTTTGAATGAGGGGATCCGGGCGGAAGAGGCCTATGCCGCCCGCAAGATCGCGCGCGCCCCGGCCTTGCCCCGCAAAGCATTGGCCGCGGCGCTGGCCGGGCTTGGCGTCGGCGTTGCCCAGATCGGCGGCGCGGGGTTGTTGGCAGCGCTGATCTTTGGCGCAATGACGGCGGCGGCGCATGTCGTGGCCTTCGGGCTCGACCCGATGCGGACCAAGGGCATTGACGGGATCGACGCCGCCGAGACGGAGCGTGTCGCGCTTGCCATCGAAGGGGCCGAGGCGCTGGTGGCCGAAATCGGCACAGCGGCGGCAACCACAGCCGATCGCGCGCTGATCGACCGGGCCGAGGCGCTGGCCGTCGGCGCCCGCGCGCTTTTCCGCACCGTTGAGGCGGATCCCCGCGATCTGCGCCGCGCACGCCGGTTTCTCGGCGTATATCTGCAAGGCGCACGCGACGCGACGGTCAAGTTCGCGGCCCTTCCACTGGCTGAGCGTGCGGGGACGGCGCGGGCGGAATACCTCGCGCTTCTCACCGATCTTGAGGCCAGCTTTGCCACCCATCGGGCGCGCCTGATGGAGGATGACCGAACCGACCTCGATATCGAGGTCGAAGTGCTGCGCGAGCGGCTGAAACAAGAGGGCCTTTAAGGCCCGATCGCATAAAGGACCCCTGCCATGTCTGAAACCGTGCGCGCCAAGGCCGAGACCCTGGTCAAGGATGTCGAGGAAGCCACCGTGATCTTGCCCGAAGTGAAGGGAGAGTTGATCACCGTCGACAGCGCCGACGCGGCCTCAAAGGCCGAGAGCGAGACGCGGATGGCAGAGCTTGATATGTCCAACACGCAGTCGATCATTCAATTCGGCTCGGCCGCGCAGTCGGAATTGCAGACGATCAGCCAGGAAATGCTGAACGGCGTGCGCAACAAGGATGTCGGCCCCGCCGGCAACGCGCTGCGCGATATCGTAAGCTCGCTGCGCGGCTTTTCGGTCGACGAACTCGACCCCAACCGCAAGCAATCCTGGTGGGAGCGTTTGATCGGCAAGACCAAGCCGGTGGCGGAGTTCATGGCCAAATTCGAGACGGTCCAAGGCCAGATCGACAAGATCACCGATGAGCTTTTGGGCCATGAGCATGTGCTTTTGAAAGACATCAAGGCGCTGGATCGGCTTTACGAGAAAACGCTCGACTTCTACGACCAACTTGCGCTTTACATCGCGGCCGGCGAAGAAAAGCTGCGCCTTCTCGACACCGAAGAGATCCCCGCCAAGGAGGCCGAGGTGCAGGCCGCGCCAGAGGATGAGGGCGTGATCAAGGCGCAGGAATTGCGGGACCTGCGCGCCGCCCGCGACGATCTTGAGCGTCGGGTGCACGATCTGAAGCTGACGCGTCAGGTGACGATGCAATCGCTGCCCTCGATCCGGCTGGTCCAGGAAAACGACAAAAGCCTGGTGACCAAGATCAACTCGACCCTCGTCAACACCGTACCGCTTTGGGAAACGCAGCTGGCCCAGGCCGTGACCATCCACCGCTCTCGCGAGGCGGCGTCGGCGGTGCGCGGCGCCAACGATCTGACCAACGAGCTTCTGAAATCGAACGCCGCCAATCTGCGCACCGCCAATGCCGAGGTGCGCAAGGAGATGGAGCGCGGCGTTTTCGATATCGAGGCCATCAAATCCGCCAATGCCGACCTGATCGCCACCATCGAGGAAAGCCTAACAATCGCCGATGAGGGCAAGGCCAAGCGCGCGGAAGCCGAGCAAGAGTTGCAGACCATGGAGGCGGAACTGAAGCAAACGCTGGCCGCCGCAAAGGCGCGCGAAACCGGCTCGGGCCACAATATCGGCACCAGCGTGTGACGCGACACACGGCTTTCGCAGCGGGCCTCCTGCTTCTTGCGGCGGGCTGCGCGCCGGTCGGGCGCGGCATCCCCGATGCCGCGTTGCCCGATTACTATGCGCTGGTGCAGCAGGAACTTCTGGCCCGCGGGCTGATGCGGACCGAGGCCGCGCCCCGCGACGCGCCGATCACGCTGAACAGTCTGGTCGAGAACTTTGTGGAAATAGCGCTGTTTGATGAGTTCGGCGTCTCCGCCGGGCGCTTTGTCGAACGGCGGGAGGCAACGGCGCTGCGCCGGTGGGAGCGGCCGGTCAGGGTCGGCATTCTGATCGGCGAGTCCGTCTCCCCAGCCCAGGCCGAGGAGGATCGGCGCAACGTCGCGGCCTTCACCGCCCGGCTCGCCCGGCTGACCGGGCTCGACATGACGACCACCAATGACGGGCTCGGCAATTTCACGGTTATGTTCCTCGATCGCGCCGAACAGCGGGATTTCGCGCGGTTTCTGGCTGCCGAGGATCTGACCTCGCGCCCCGTCATCGCCTCCTTTGCCGACAGTCCGCCCGAGGCGTTCTGCATCGCCTATACCTTCGGCTCCGACAACCCGGCCGAGGGCTATGGCGCCGCGCTGATCCTGGTCAAGGCCGAACACCGCGACCTGATGCGGCTGTCCTGCATTCATGAAGAGATGGCCCAGGCCCTTGGCCTGCCCAACGACAGCTTCCGCGCGCGCCCCACCATTTTCAACGATGATGAGGAGTTTGCGCTTCTGACCAAGCATGACGAGATCCTCCTGCGCATGCTCTACGACCGTCGCCTCGCCCCCGGCATGACCGAAGCCCAGATCCGCCCCCTCCTCCCCACCATTGCGCGGGACGCGGCCCGCGCGGCGGGGGTGAAGCTCGGCGCAGCCAGCTGAGATGTCGAACCTGCTGGACGCGACCACTTGCGACCCTGGCGCAAGTTGCTTTCTAGCGGGCTTCATCATCGTGAGCGTCAGGGGCCGTTGGTGGTCAATCCCGCCCTTGGCAGCGTCGAGCGGGTCGCGGAAGCGAGCATGCTCAGCCTGGTCAATCCGCTTGTGCTCCGTCTCACCTTGTTTGCGGCGGGCCGGTTTCAATCCCGAACCGTGTCCGGCGACATGCTGCCCCCCGCACCGGCGTGACCGCTCATCTTCTTCGAAATCCTTGGTATCGCCGCCCGGATCGGCATTGCCGTTGGCTGGACTGTGCGCTGTGCGTCGGCGCCGCAGCCCGCCCATCGCCCGCCTTTTCGAGCGGGCCATTCTACCTGGCACGACAGAAAGGCAGGCTTTGTCATCGTGACCTTCAGCGACGGGACAGCGCTGCACGGCTCTTTCGGGGAGGGTCGCGCGCGGCAACGGACAGTGCACGTAGCGATATCTTTCTCGAACGCCTATATGACCTATCAGGCAACGGAGACTGGACCGAGGGAGAGCCGCCGCGCTCTGTGCTTCTGTCCTTGGATGGGGTACGCTCAGTCGAGTTCCTGAGAGAAGGAAATGAAGATGAAATCTGACCGGACAGTCCTGTGTGACGGATATCGCGCGAAACCTACGGCCGAGACGCCCGCGTCGGCGCGGTCGAGTT
>CALCPC010000285.1 GCA_937900975.1 uncultured Paracoccaceae bacterium | reverse complement strand
GGCGGCCCGCGCACGTCTTAGCAGTTCGCCGAGCTTGAGACATCCTCTTTTGGTTTGATGTGACGTGGGATTGCCCGAACGATCCGGGCGCGCGGCTTGTATTTCGGCAGGAAATGCTGCCGCGCCTCGATAGAGGGGTGAAGTGTTTCAGACGCGCAGGCGCCTATCCGACGGGGCGCCCGCAGGACAAAGAACTTGCTCCACCCCGCGCGGGGCCCGCGCATCGGCGCGGTCGGATCGGTCGGAAACGCCGCCGCCCACCCGTCGGGCAGTGCCAGCCCCGCGGCCTCGGCCCTGCGCAGCATCCAGACAAGCGGGATGTTGGACAGGGGCCGGATGTCCGCCCGGCCGCCGTTCTGGCCGCCGATATCGGCATGGCGGCCGGGAAACCAGGCTTGCTCTAACCGCCCGTTCCAGCCCTGGTCGCGGTCCCAAAGGATCGGGGCGAAGGCCAGCCGGGTCTCGTCGGCGGCCAGCGCTTGCGCGGCGTGTGCGATATGGGCCCCAAGCCGGTCGTCGTGGAACTCTGTCGCCATGGGCGCCAGCCGGGTCAGGATCGGGTAGGGCAGGCCAAGCGCTGCCACAGTGTCCCACACGCCGATGAAGGCGATCTCGACCTTTGCCCGGCAGAACTTGTCGCGAAACTGACGGGCTTGGGCGCTCAACCCTTCCGCCTCGTAATAGCGGAACGCCCGCGCGATCCGGCGCTCGGTCGCATGGCGGCGGTGCAAAAGCCCGACGCGTCCGATCATCCCGGCCAGCGATCGGGCAGCATAGGCGCCGCGAGAATAGCCAAAGAGGTAGATCCGGTCGCCGTCCTGATAGCGGGTGGACAGCCAGGCGTAGCCCTCTTGGATGGCGCGGTTGATCGTGGACCCCGTTGCCACCGTCAGCCAGCGCTGCCAGCCGGTGCCTTGGATCCCAGGATCGTAGCCCACGCGAAGGTCGGCGCGCGGCGCGGTGGCGTCCAAAAGTTTGAAAAGCAGGCCCGCGCTGCTTTCATGCCCGGGTTGCAAACGGCTGAGCGTCCCGTCGAGGATAAAGACATGGGTCATAGGCGGTCGGTTGGGCACGCACGCGTCTCCTTCTCGGCGCTTTGGCCGGTCAGCCTAAGGCCAAACACCCGTCACGCAGGATCAAAAACCGCGGCCATCGGCGTGTTGTCCGATAACGCGCGGTCCCGGCGCGCGGGGGCAATCAGGCCGCAGGGCAATAGCGGGCGATGGTAAAGGGGGGATAAAACGGGCGCGCGCCGGTGCGGGATCCTGGCGCTGTGCTGTCGGGTTGCGCGCTGCTCTTGGGCCTTTTGTCGGTGGGATTGCGTTTGGGGCAGGCGGGTCTTTGATGTGGCTGGCTTTGTGAAACGCCCCCGCATCGCCCGTCCCCCGACGGACGGCCCACCCGCCCACCCCCGCCCGTCGGGGGACGGGCGATGCGGGGGCGCTGAGCGCGTGGACGGCCGCGGGTTACTCGGCCGCTGCGGGCAGGGCGGCGGCGTCGAGCCAGGACCAGACGCGCAGCGGCGTCAGCGGCATATCGACCTGGCGCACGCCCTGGTCCCAAAGCGCGTCGAGCGCGGCATTGGTGACAGCCGCCAGGGCGCCGACCGTTCCGGCCTCACCGCAGCCTTTCATGCCGATTTCGTTTGCGGTGGAGGGCACAAGCTCTGCATGGCAGGGCATCATCGGAATGTCGTCGGCGCGCGGCATGGCGTAATCCATGAACGTGCCGGTCAGAAGCTGGCCGTTTTCGTCGAACACCACATGTTCGGTAATCGCCTGACCGATGCCTTGCGCAACGCCGCCATGGACCTGTCCTTCGGCAAGCATGGGGTTCATCAGAACCCCAAAGTCGTCGACGACGGTGTATTTCACGCAAGCCGTCACACCGGTCTGCGGGTCGATCTCGACCTCGGCGAAATGCGCGCCGTTGGGGAACGATCGGGCGGGGACGGTGTTGGTGTGTTCTGTCACCAAAAGCGCCTCTAGCCCGCGGGACCGGGCGGTTTTGGCCAGCGCGGTCAGCGTCACGCTGCGGTCGGTGCCGGCGATGCGAAAGGCGCCGTCTTCGAAGTTGAGGTCGACGGCCGAAACCTCCAACTCCTCCTCCGCGAGGGCGCGAAACTTCTGGATCATCACGTCGGAGGTTGCGTTGATCGAGTTGCCCTGCATCGTGACCGAACGCGAGCCGCCCGTTCCGCCGCCCTTGGCGATAAGATCGCTGTCGCCTTGGATAAAGCGGACGTTTTCGAACGGGATCCCGGTTCGGCTGTGCAGGATCTGGGCAAAGACTGTTTCATGCCCTTGCCCGTTGGATTGCGTGCCGACGTAAAGGTCGACCATGCCATCCTCGGCGAAGGCGATTTTCGTGGTCTCGGACTGATCGCCGAGGATCGATTCGATATAGTAGCTGAGACCGATGCCGCGCAGCTTGCCGGCCGCGGCGCTTTCGGCCTTTCGCGCCGCGAAACCCGCGACATCCGCCTCCGCCAATGCGCGGTCGAGGACGCGGTGGAAATCGCCGACGTCGTAGATCTCTCCCGCTGCGGAGGTGTAGGGCATTTGATCGGCGCGGATGAAATTTTTTCGGCGCAGCGCTATTGGGTCTTGGCCAAGCTGGCGGGCCGCGACATCCATCAGACGCTCCATCACATAGATCGCCTCTGGCCGGCCGGCGCCGCGATAGGCATCGATGGGCGTTGTGTTGGTGTAGACGCCTTCGACATGGAACCAGACGGTTTGGATGTCGTAGACGCCGGTCAGCACCTTCAACGCCAGATCGGATTGGATAAATTGCGCAAAGCCTGAGCAATGCGCCCCGAGGTTCGATACGGAGTGGATGCGCAGCGCCGTCGCCCGAAAATCAGCGTCGAAGGCGATCTCGGCGCGGGTGACGATATCGCGCCCGCCATTGTCCGAAAGCATCGCCTCGCCCCGACCGGACATCCAATGCACCGGGCGCTTAAGGTCCTTGGCGGCGAGCGCCACGATGAAGTATTCCGGGTAGTCGAAGGACTTCATCCCGAAGCCGCCGCCGACATCGGGGTTGACGACACGCACGGCGCCAGCGTCGAGGTCCAGCGCCTTCGCCAAGGCCGATTTGGTGCCCCAGACACCTTGACCGTTGACCGTGAATTCAAGCCGGTCGTCCACCCAATCGGCGAAACACCCCCGCGTTTCCATCGAGTTACAGATGATGCGGTTGTCGACCAGTTCGAGCGTCGCGGTATGGGCGGCGGCGCCGAAGGCCGCGTTGGTCGCGCCTTCGTCCCCGTGGGCCCAATCGTAACACCGGTTCTCGGCCACGTCGTCATGGACAAGCGGGCCGCCCGTCGCGGTTTCCAAATGCACGTCGAGCGGGTCAAGATCAGCCTCGATCAGTTCAAGCGCGTCAAGTGCCGCGGCCGGGCTGTCGGCGACAATCGCGGCCAGCGTCTCACCGACAAAGCGCGTTCGGTCGGTGGCCAGGATGGGGCGCACGGGGTTGGCCCCGCGGCTGCCATCGCGGTTGTTGACGCGCGAATAGGGCATGGCGTTGACAAGCTTCCCCGCCAACCGTTCCGCCGTGTAGATGGCCAACACGCCCGGCGCCGCCTCCGCCTCGGAGACGTCAAGATTTATGATCCGCGCATGGGCGATGGGCGAGCGGAAGAACGCCACATGAAGCGCGCCCTCGGGCGCGATATCGTCGACATAGCGCCCGCCCCCCGTCAGGAGACGGTCGTCTTCCTTCCGCCGCACGGGCTGGCTCACACCGAATTTTTGCATGACAAACGTCCTGGCTAGGGGCTGGTTTCCCCCATAAATACTGCGGATCGCGCTTGCGTCCAGCAGAGAGCGCAGGACGGACCTTTCCTCGCCCCTTGCAGCGCGTTAGAACCCCGCGGCAAGCAGGGGAATAAGACCATGGCCATGGACAAAACCTTCGACGCCGCCGCGCGAGAGGCAGAGATTTCAGCCCTTTGGGATGGGGCGGAGGCATTTCGCGCCGGGGCGGGCAAGCGGCGGGACGAAACCTTCTGCATCCTTTTGCCGCCCCCCAATGTGACCGGGTTCCTGCATGCGGGGCACGCTTTCAACCATACGCTGATGGATGTTCTGGTCCGCTGGCACCGGATGCGGGGGTTCGATACGCTGTGGCAGCCCGGGCTGGACCACGCGGGCATCGCCACGCAGTTGGTTGTCGAACGCCAGCTTGCCGAGGCCGGCAACCCAGGCCGGCGCGAGATGGGCCGCGAGGCGTTCCTGCGCAAAGTGTGGGAGTGGCGCAAAACCTCTGGCGGGACCATTGAAGAGCAGGACAAGCGGCTTGGCGCGTCGATGGATTGGCAGCGCTCGGCCTTCACCATGGCCGGTGCGCCTGGCGGCGGGGAAGGTGAGACCGGCCCCAACTTCCACGACGCCGTGATCCGCGTCTTTGTCGATATGTTTGAAAAAGGCCAGATTTATCGCGGCAAGCGGCTGGTCAACTGGGACCCGCATTTCGAGACGGCGATCTCCGATCTGGAGGTCGAGAACAAGGACGTCGCGGGCCATATGTGGCACTTTAAGTACCCGCTGGCGGGCGGCGAGACCTATGAGTATGTCGAAAAAGACGCCGACGGAACTGTCACCCTTCGCGAAACCCGCGACTATATCTCCATCGCCACCACGCGCCCTGAGACGATGCTGGGCGACGGCGCCGTCGCGGTCCACCCCGACGACCCTCGCTACGCCCCCATCGTCGGCAAGCTTTGCGAGATCCCGGTGGGCCCGAAGGAATTTCGCCGCCAGATCCCGATTATCACGGACGAATACCCCGACCCCGATTTCGGCTCCGGCGCGGTCAAGATCACCGGCGCGCATGACTTCAACGACTATGGCGTGGCAGGGCGCAACACCATCCCGCTCTATCGCCTGATGGACACAAAGGCCGCCATGCGCGCCGACGGCGCGCCCTATGCCGAGGTCGCGCGGCGCGCCCAGGCCATCGCCGAGGGCGCGGACTGGGACGCCGCCGAAATCGACACCCTCAACCTCGTCCCCGACGACCTGCGCGGCCTCGACCGTTTCGAGGCCCGCAAGCGGGTCGTGGAGCAGATTACGCGCGAAGGCCTCGCCGTCACGACCCGCAAGGAGGGACCGGACGGGACCGAGGAGCACCCCCTCGTCGAGGCCAAAACCATCACCCAGCCCTTCGGCGACCGCTCCAAAGTGGTTATCGAGCCCATGCTCACCGACCAGTGGTTCGTCGATGCCGAAAAGATCGTCGGCCAGGCGCTGGAGGCCGTCCGCGACGGCACCGTAAAGATCCTGCCCGAGAGCGGCGAGAAAACCTACTACCACTGGCTCGAGAACATCGAACCCTGGTGCATCAGCCGCCAGCTTTGGTGGGGGCACCAGATCCCGGTTTGGTATGGCAACAGCGTCGACGAGAACGGCTCGCTCGATGGGGGGCCTTTGGTTCCCTTTTGCGCGCCCACGCAGGACGCGGCTTTTGCTAACGCTAAGGCATTCTATGAAGAGCGCACCGGTTCTCCCGTCGAGATCTTCTTGCAAGAGATAGAAGATGGGGCCGAAGGGCTCCGACCGGCACCCATGCCGATCGCACGCGAGCAAGGATGGGGCGACGACACACCGAGCGTGACGGGCGAAGGTCATTCACGCGACCCCGCCG
>CALCPC010000284.1 GCA_937900975.1 uncultured Paracoccaceae bacterium | reverse complement strand
CGATGGGCAGGTTGACCACCGCATATGTGATGATGATCGCCAGATGCGTGTCGAGCAGGCGCACCGATTGAAACATCATGTAGATCGGCACGACAACGACGATGGGCGCCAGGATCCGTTGCGAGATGATCCAGAACAGGATGTCGCCGTTGGCGAGCCGCACGGTGTAAAGCCGCCCCACGGCGCGCGCGAGCATAAAGAACAGCGCGACAGCCACCGCCAGCGTCAGCCATAGATCGGTGTCATAGACGCTTATCGCCACCACGGCACCGGCGAGCAGGGCGACAAAGTAAAGGATGGTGATCAGGTTCGGCGCAAACGCGATCCGCGACAGCGCATAGGCCGCCATAGAGCCGACGACACCCGACAAAGCCGTGGCCGAGAACGCGATGACGATGGAGTTGAAATAGGCGCGAAACGTGTCGGCGGCATCGTAGATGAACAGGTCTTTCCAGGCGTGAAGGCTGGGTTGGAAATCCACGAAGGGCAGAAAGAACGGGCCCTCGTTTACCGCCGCCGGTGTTTTAAGCGAGGTGATGACCAGCCAGTAGATCGGGAAAATCACAAAAAGCGACCACCCGATCAGGATCGCGTAGAGCAAAAGCTTCGACGCTGGCGCCATCTGGCCGATCTTGCGGGGTTCGAAAACACTCCGCCTCACGGTGTGGCCCGTATTCTGGCCAGAACCACAAGGTTAAAGAACGAGACGCAGATCACCACAGTGACAAAGAGCAGGATGTAAGCGACAGCGGACGCCTGGCCAAGGTCAAGCGCGCGCCAGGCATAGTAGGCCTGCAGCGATACGGATTCCGTCGCAATCCCGGGGCCGCCTGCGGTCATGATGTTGGGCAGATCGACGATCTTGAAGGCTTCGATCACACGGATCAGCATCACCGTGGCCGCGATGGGAAGAACCTGTGGCCAGATAATCTCCCGAAAGGTCATCCACTTGCCCGCGCCGTCGATCTCGGCGGCTTCGTTGAGGTCTTTTGAGACGCTCTCAAACGCGGCAAGCATCATGATGAAGACAAACGGGATCCACTGCCAACTGTCGGCGATGACGATAAAGATGCGCGCGGCCCATGGGTCCGCTGCCCAGGCAAAATCGCCAAGCCCCACCCATTGCCAAAGGTTGGCGAACGGGCCTTTCGTCGTGTCTGCCATCATCCGAAAGATATAGCCGACCCCGATGGGCGTGATCATCATCGGCACATAGAAGATCACCCGGAACGCCCGGCTGCCGCGAATGTGTTGAGAGCAGGCAAAGGCCAGCCCGGTGCCGATCAGAAACTGGATGCCGCAGCCGATGACGACATAAAACAACGTGGTGCCGATGGTGCCAAAGGGCCGTCCGGAAAGCGTCGTGGCCGCGAAAAGCCAGGCGAGGCCAAGCGCCATGGCAAAGGTGATCAGCCGCCCGACAAAGCCGACCCAGGTAAAGCGCGTGCGCCAGTAGCGCACCATCCACCAAAGAAGGCCCGCCGTTGCCGCCAGCCCGACCGCCCAGCCCAAAAGCGAAAGCGCGCCAAACGTGCCGAGCAGGTGAAACTGCTCTGACCCAAAAAGCTGTTTGTCAAAGTTGCGCCATCCCGCGAACCGCATGCGAAACCCGCCGCCGGTGAAGCGCACCCGCGAAAACGCCAGCACCAGCGAGGCAAGCAGCGGGAAGATCGAGAACACCAGGATCAGAACCACGGCGGGCGTCAGGAAAAGCCGCCCCATGTGCTTGTCTAGCCATTGATCCATGGTCGTGCGCTTTGTCTTTCGGAAGGGGGGGCAGGTGCGGGCGGGCGGACCCACCCGCACCCGGGCCCGCATCAGTTGGTGATGCCGAGCGACAGTTTATAGATCGCGGCCTGCTCTTCACGGCCGAAATCGTCGGTGATCTCTTCCCAGCCTTCTTCAATGTTCGACAGAGATCTCCCCCGCGAGGAAGCGCGCAAGCTCCCGATCCAGGACGACGCCGGTATATTGCTGGGCGCCGGGGATGCGGAAGTCGGAGGCCATGTTGGGGTGGTTGAGAGAGTCCTTGATGGCGCTCAGATAATTCGTCGCCGCGCCCTCGCTAAAGCCCGCCTCGACCCACAGGGCCGTGTCCTCAAGCTGAGAGTTCCGGTAAGGGTTGTATCCGGTCCAGCCCATGGTGACGTCGACATTCGATTGCTCTGCCTGGTTCATGTAGGAGAGAAAGTCGTAGGCCGCCTGTTTCTTTTGGTCATCCAGCGTTTTTGAGATCGCCGCCGTCCAGCCGCCGAAGGCCGCAAATGGCGCGAAGTTCACGCCGTCGACCGCGTGCGGGCAGTTGGCCGCGCCGCAGGGCTCAAGCGCGCCGGATTCGACATTCAGCCTGGCATCATGATCGCGCCGACCTTGTCCTTGATCTGGCTGCCATCCTCAATCGACAACGGGCCGATATCGCCCCAATCGATCACCATGCCGCAGCGCCCGGCCAGCGCCAGCGACCGCGTGTCGCCAATATCGTGGTTCAACACGTCCGGCGGGTTAAAGGCGACGGAGGCCTCGAAGATCTCGAACGCTTTTTTCCAGGCGGCGTTGTTGATCTTGGGCGTCATGTCGGCGGCGTTAAAGTAAAGCCCCTCTGCCGTGCCTTTGGATTGCACCATGGAGGCCGCGACAGACTGGATGGCGAAATAGCTTTGGGCGTTGCGCTTCATAAAGGTGCAGGAGCCATAGTCGCCCTCACCGTCGCCGTTCATGTCCATGCCATGGGTCGCAGCGCCGGCAGCGAGGTATTCGTCCCAGGTGCGGGGCG